>CACXDX010000187.1 GCA_902766525.1 uncultured Bacillota bacterium
AATGATGCAGTATCCATTTCCGTGCCGTATCTGGCAAGTAAATTGTTGAGCATAATGGCCACAAAGGAAATAGCAATTTGAACAAGAAATGAAGCCGATCCGGTGCGGTTGATGTTGTTGATCAGTTTGAAATCAAGCTTAATGTCGCTGAGCTTTGCTTTGAAGACTGTTTTTTTACTGATTAGGAAATAGAGGCCAATGAATGACCAGGAACCGACGGTCATGCCAAAAGCCTGAGCGGAAGCGGCGACGCCTAAATCCATTTTGAAAATGCAAATGTATTCAATAATTTCAGCATAAATAACGGGAACAGTTAATGCTAAAGTTCCAATGAATGGTTTTTCATCCAAGCGAATGAAGAAATAGAATATCCCACCCATGACGCAGAAAGGCAGATATATGAAAAACATTCTGGCATAAGCAATCCCTGTTTCAACGAGGTCGCCGGTAGCTCCGAATATCTTAACGATGGGACCGGCAAAAATATAGCCCAACAAGGCGAAAGCGACGGAGAGAAACAATCCGTACCACAGTGCTTGTCCGTATACGCTTCTTGCCGATTCGGTATCTTTTTTGCCGAGATGAATGGCCGCAATTGAAGAAGCACCGACACCTACCAGGGATCCGATGGCCAAAGCAAAGGTCAAAAGCGGAATAACAATAGCAATTGTAGCGAGACCTTGGGCATTAAGACCGTTACCGACGAAAAATCCGTCGCAAACGACTTGGCAGATTTGCATGCTTTGGCCCAATACCGCCGCAGCGGAATATTTAATGATCAATGATCCGACTTTCTTTGTACCTAATTCTCTGTCAAGAGCGTTTTCACTCATCTTTTTTACCTCCTTTTAGCGTTTTTTAATAATTCAATCGAACGTTCGAATCCGTCTTCGGACATGAACCGATTAAAGAATTCGGAGCGGTAGCGCCCATATTCCCAATAGAAATCGTAATCCTTACCGCCGCAGATTTGTACCAGTGACCACGTTGACCAATGGAAAGTTACCAAAAATTTGTTAATCAGCACCTTCGCCAGATGGATTTCGTTGGGCTCTCCATTGAGGTAATAGCGGATCAGCTCGGCTTCCTTTTTTTCATCCAGCGGGTTTTCCACGATCACACAAGCAATATCGTAATAGGCGTCGTTCATACCGCTGTATTCCCAATCGATGACGCGCATGGTCTCTCCATCATAGAGAAAATTTTCCGCCAGGGTGTCGTTATGACAGGGAACGAGGATGGGTGGGTTTTCCCGATAAACTTCTTCAATTTTGTTGAGATAGGAGAGTGCCTTCTCAAAGCCTTCGTATTTTTCTCTCAATTGATTCTTTTCCAATATCCGCAGATAACCGCGGATCGCTTTCACCGGGTCAAAATGACCCTTAAAGATAACGCCGCTGTTGTGTACCGCCGCCAGCTTTTCCGCTGCCGCTTTAAGGACGTCGGAACGGTTGATGAAATCATCCGGATGCATTGTCGGGTTAAAAATGAATTCACTGATAAGACCGCCTGTCTTGGAACTGAAATGATAAATCTCCGGGGCGATTCCCATATCGCTGACGAGGCTCAGGTTCCGCTTTTCGGCGGCACGGTCGATATATTCGGAGGTTCCGAATCCGGGAATGCGTACGGCAGCCGTAAAGTCATCTTCCATATCAACAACAAAATTTTTATTGGTAAGACCTCCGGGCATTTTTCGGATCGAACGGATCTGACAGCCTCTGTCGTTCATCAGAATATTCATCAGAGCGAACAGTTCGGGGATGTCGATATCCTGAATATTTTCTCCGAAAATTGATTCTTTATAAATAGTTTCCAATGATGATCCTTCCTTTCGGGGTTTGGTTTTCCGATTTCCGGGAACGATGGAACGGCGGATCTGATGATCCCTATTATTTCCGGAAAAGTCGGTATAGACAGGTCGACAACGGGGTAAAAGAAATTTCCTGACCCTTTTTCAACATTATAGGCTTTTTTGTTACACAAAGGTCAAGGGGTTTTTAAAAAAATTTTTTTCTTGACATATCCGCTCTTTCTTTCGTATAATGATTCCGACGATCGACAACCAATCGGCTACGGTGACGGCCCGCGGCCGAACAAAAAAAAGATAGAGGAGGTTATTTCCATGCCGGAATATAAACCTATCAATTCCCTAAAATCACCCCGGTTTTCCGGGATAAAGACATTTATGCGACTCCCGTACGTTCCCGATGCCGAAAAAATTGATTTTGCCGTTG
>CACXDX010000188.1 GCA_902766525.1 uncultured Bacillota bacterium
CGTTTCGGCCGACGCGATCGCGCAGTTTTCCCGGATCTGATCCATACTGTTCATCCCCGAAAGCACCACCGTGACCTCGGGCTGGGCAAAAAGCCAGCGCAATCCCCATTGAGCCGGAGAGATATGAGGATCGGCATCCGCGAAAATTTTCGCCGCCGCCGATGGAATTTTGTCGGCGAGACGACCGCCGCGCAGCGGTTCCATGATCACCACAGGGATCCCCTTCGCCGCGGCACGTTTCAGCCCGTCCACACCGGCCTGACCGAACTCATCAACGTAATTATATTGGATCTGGCAAAAATCCCAATCATAATCATCGAGTATTTTGATAAAGCCGGCGGAACCGCCATGATAGGAAAAACCGATCTGGCGAACGGCTTTACTCTTTTTCTTCGCCTCGATCCACTCGACGACACCCAAAGCTTTCAGTCGCTGCCAGGATTCATAATCCGAAAGCATATGCATCAGATAATAATCGATCCGATCGGTCTGCAGCCTTCCCAGCTGTTCCTTGAAAAAGCGCTCAAAATCCCCGTTTTTCTTGACTTTATACTGGGGCATCTTCGTTGCCAGATAGACTTTTTCACGATTTCCCTTGGCGAGAAATTTCCCGACGGCGACCTCGTTGCCGGGATAGAGCCAGGCCGTATCGAAATAGTTCACGCCGAGGGAAAGGGCGTAAGCCATTTCTTTCTCCGCTTTTTCCTGATCGATGCTGCCGTTATTTTTCGTAAAGCGCATACAGCCGTATCCGAGTAGGGAAAGGCGGTCACCGTTTTTGGGATTGATGCGATATTCCATAATTCCTCCCGTTCAAAATAAGCAGACGGTTTCCGCCGCGAATGCAACGGCGGGGAAACCGTCTTTCATTCCGTTAAACACGGTTATTATTCTTCATTCGTTTTTTCCGCGTGATTTTTTTCACCGCCGCGGATCGAATACTTCTGACGGCGGATGATAACAAGCAGGATGACGATAATGACAACAAGAACGGCGATAATGATCATATAAATGATATTGTCATTTTCCCTGTCAACGGAAGAGACCTTATCAAAATGAATCGAAGCGACGACATCTTCGGTCATCACGGCTTCTTTTTTACTGATATCGTCATCACCGTAGAAATTGAAAGTCAAGGTGTAAATATTTCCGTTTAAAACGGTAACGTATTGAATAACGCCGCCGTGGGTATCATCGCTCTCAAACCGGCCCGTTGCTTTGAGAAAGGGAACCTGACTCTGATCTTCAAAAATATCATATTTCGAATACGCCACATTGGTCGCTTTATTGTTGGCGACGACGGTATGCGTGTATTCCGTCAGTTCCATCAATTCCTCTCTGCTGAAAGCGTTGAAATCCTCATAAGTCTCGGAAGAATCGGTGCGGGTCATCAGCAAAATGACCTCATCGTTCTGATCTTCGGTAAGGGCTTCGAGATAGACGGCGTCATTGTCAAAAAGATCACTCTTGGACATCCCCCAGTCGGCGAGGATGGGATCATCATCGCTGATCTCCCTGGTAAAAACGTAATTATAAGAAGCAGGCAGTTCCAGACTCATATCGAGATCGGAAACGGGATAAGAGACCATATCGGCAGCGCCCACCGGCAAAGCGGCGAACAGAAAAAGAACACAAAGAATCAAAACAAGACCTTTTTCTTTCATTAAAATTCCTCCTCTGCGGGAAAAAGGTTTTTTTCATTATACCACAGAAGCACGATATTGCCCATGCTCTTTTTTAAAAATATTTTTGAAAATCTTCGCAAGATAGCGGTTTTCCGAACGTTGTCTTTGTGATATAATTGTGTTAGTTTAATTTGTGCATTCTCCTTATTTCAGGAAAGGAAGGGAACCAACATGGATTTGTTATCACCGGCAAAAGAACTACAGGCCAACGCCTATCCCGGCCGCGGCATAATCATCGGCACCTCTGCCGACGGCGAAAAAGCCGTTGTCGCCTATTTCATCATGGGCCGCAGCGAAAACAGCCGCAACCGTGTTTTCGTCAAAGAAGGCGAGGGCATCCGCACCGAAGCCTTTGATCCGGCAAAAGTCAAGGATCCGAGCCTCATTATTTACGCGCCCGTTCGCGTCTTGGGTACCGATACCATCGTCACCAACGGCGATCAGACCGATACCGTTTATGATCTGATCGGCCGGGGTCAAACCTTTGAACAATCATTGCGCAGCCGCGAATTTGAACCGGACAAGCCCAACTACACACCGCGCATCTCCGGGATTCTCCACGTCAAAGACGGAACATACTGCTATGAGCTTTCCATTTTAAAGACAAACCATGGCGACCCCTCAAGCTGCAACCGTTTCACCTTCGCCTATGCCAAAACCGCCGGAGAAGGTCATTTTCTCCATACCTATATCGGCGACGGTTCCCCTCTCCCCAGTTTTGAAGGAGAACCGAAACGCGTCACCATCGAAGGCGACATCGATTCTTTCACCGATACCCTTTGGACAAGCCTGAATGAAGACAACAAAGTCTCTCTCTTCGTCCGCTACATCGATATCAAAAGCGGTGAATACGATACCCGCATCGTCAATAAGAATATTAAATAAGGAGTACGTATCATGAAAGAATTGGCATTAAAATACGGCTGCAATCCAAATCAGAAACCTTCCAGGATCTTCGTTGAAGGCGGAGAACTCCCCGTTACCGTTTTAAACGGCAAACCGGGTTATATCAACTTCATGGACGCCTTAAACGGCATCCAGCTCGTTACCGAACTGAAAAAAGCGACGGGTCTGCCGGCAGCGACCTCCTTCAAACACGTTTCTCCCGCCGGCGCCGCCGTGGGTCTGCCGCTGAGCGATACCCTGAAAAAAATCTATTTCGTCGATGATCTCGGAGAGCTTTCCCCTCTGGCCTGCGCTTATGCCCGCGCCCGCGGTGCCGACCGCATGAGCTCCTACGGTGATTTCATCGCCCTTTCCGACGTCTGCGACGAATCAACGGCAAAAATCATCGTCAGAGAAGTTTCCGACGGCGTCATCGCCCCGGGCTACAGTGATGAAGCCCTCGCCATTCTCAAGACCAAAAGAAAAGGCAACTATAATATCATTGCCATCGATCCCGAATACAAACCCGCGCCCATCGAACACAAGCAGGTCTTCGGCATCACCTTCGAACAGGGCAGAAACGAACTGGACATCAATGAGGATCTCTTCGGGGAAATCGTCACGGCCAACAAAGATCTGCCGGCGGAAGCGAAAAGAGATCTGATGATCTCCCTCATTACCTTAAAATACACGCAATCCAATTCCGTTTGCTACGCCACCGACGGCCAGGCCATCGGTATCGGCGCCGGCCAGCAGAGCCGCGTTCACTGCACCCGTCTCGCCGGCAACAAAGCCGACAACTGGTTCCTGCGTCAATCGCCTCAGGTCATGAATCTTGAATTCGTCGACGATATCGCCCGCCCCAACAGAGACAACGCCATCGACGTCTACATCGGCGACGAATACGAAGACGTTTTGAAAGACGGCGTCTGGCAGACCATCTTCAAGACCAGACCCGCCGTTTTCACAAAAGAAGAAAAACGGGCCCGGCTCGACAAAATGCAGAACATCGCCATCGGTTCCGACGCCTTCTTCCCCTTCGGAGACAACATCGAACGCGCCAAAAAGAGCGGCGTCAAATACATCGCCGAACCCGGCGGCTCCATCCGCGACGACAACGTCATCGAAACCTGCGACAAATACGATATGGTCATGGCCTTCACCAAGATCCGCCTTTTCCATCACTGAAAAAAACATCGGAGCCCTTCCCCCCTCCTAAAAAATCACATTGTCGTATCAATAACAGAACATAGCAAAATAAAAACGCTCCCGAAAACAGCGGGAGCGTTTTTATTTCCCTTCGTTGATTGGATTTTCGGGACGTCCCTTCATTGACGAAGCGGGAGCTTTCATCTATAATTATGTTTAGGGGGATGCCAATCGATGACATCTCCTTTATTATCATATACCGTAGATTTGACCGTTTATGATACAAACGGGAACACCGCAGACAGTGCCTCAGCCATTGGCAGCGCGACGCCGACACTGCCGTTGAACGGCGGTCAACGTTACTTTATTGATGTGTTTTCCTTAAACGACAGCCCGGTTTCGTATACTTTACATTACTATAGATTGGGGGATTGATTATGATGAAAAGAAAATGGTTCATCCTGATTATCACCTTGTGTGTCGTAATTATTGCCGCGGCGGGCATCATTTACGCAACGCAGGACCAACCAAAAAAAGAAAAATTCTTTTTTTCGGAGATCCATGTAATCGTACCGGGATTCCCCGAGAAAGTACAGCGACAATATGGAGAAAAACCGGAGACCGGCAAAAGCACACAGGGCTTGAGTGAAGAAAAGCAGCGGGAATATCGGGAAAGAAGAGAAAAAACAGAGGCCGAAGCTGTACAATCCCGATTGGAACAGGAAGAAGCCAATAAAGATCTGTGGACAAAATGCTATGAGCGCGCCACCCCGGAGCAGCGGGAACAATTAGAGGAATTAAAAGTAAAATGTTCGGGGCTTCCTTCCGACTATCCCAAACAAATTCTGCTGATTATGGGCGATCTGCCCGAGGATACACCCGGCATCACGCTGGAACAGGCCCGTGCCATTATCGCAACCTTGGACATCGACGACTTTTCAGAAGATGAAGCCCTGGAAAACGAAATCATCAGACGATTCAACCCGATTGCCGGCGCTCCGGATTATGACGGCGGCAGCGGCTTCCGTACCGTGATCTACTACGTTGACGGCGATCCTTCAAAATGCATTTCCATATGTTTCGGCACTATAGAATATATTGATGTGACAAACCATATCTCGGAGACTCTTTTTCCGCTGCCCGACAAATAAAAACCCATTTTTATCACATTAAACATAGGGCTCTTCCCCGTTGCGGGGAAGGGCTTTTTCAGTATATTAAAACAAAAAAAGTCGCTCCCCGTTATTGCCGCGGGGAAAAGGGATTTTTACGGCAATAACGGGGAACAAAATTCAAAACAGATATAAAGGCTGTTTTTCTTTTTTTCGACGGATACGGTCTTACCGTATCCGTTGAACTTAAAGCAAGGATTAGGCGTCGGGATAGTTGCCGAGATAGGTGGTAACGGCGTCAAGGCCTTCGCCTTCGCACTTGTAATAAATGTTGACTTTACCGTCGTCACCCAAGTCATAGCGGGATTCCGCGAGCAGACCGTTCTTTTCGGCGGTCATGATCGCCGCTTTGACTTTGTTCGGTTTACACATTCTGTGCCCTTTGAATTCATCTTTCAGCGCTTCATAAACATCTTTCGGGCAGGCTTCTTCCACTTTGGTGAAATATTTGATAATAGCGTACGTAATAACTCTCATGA
>CACXDX010000189.1 GCA_902766525.1 uncultured Bacillota bacterium
ACACCTCCGTTTAAAGGAAATAAACAAAAAAAGCGCTCTCAGAAGAACGCTTTTTATCTACGCTTCAGATAGCACGCCGAACCTTACCGGAGCGCAAGCATCTACTGCAGACATAAAGTCTTTTAGGGGTGCCATCAACAATCACCCTTACTTTTTGAAGATTCGGTTTCCAAGTTCTTTTGGTGCGAATATGAGAGTGACTGACTTTCATTCCCGAACGCGTGGTTTTTCCGCAAATCTGACATACGGCCATGTCGACACCTCCTTTACGTTTTAATCAAATCACATGTACTAAAATATAATACCAAATAAAAATGATATTTGCAAGCATTTTTTTTATTTTTTTATTGTAAAATAGGATGATTTGATTTAAAATATATTCTGAAGGTATTTGTTTTTTATTATTACGATAAAATATCAAACAGAAACAAAGTCAGGAGAACAACGCATGTATGATATGCCCGAAAAAGAACAATGGCAAAAGCTTTTTCCCCTCGCCGAAAAGACTCTGGCGGTGAAACCGTGGCAAAAATATCCCGAAGAGATGATTTTCTGTTTTCATCTTGACGGCCGGGAAGATCCGCTTTACCTGACGGTCCACGGCTTTGAAGAAGAAACGCTGGGCGTCTCCGTATACGGCGGCGATGAGGAGATCGGCAAATATCTGACCATCCTCAGCCAAGGTGACGACATTTCTTTTCAAACGATCATCGCCAATCAGAACAGTTCCACGGTGATCTTCGCGGAAAAGGAATATCTGAGTCCCGCCGATGAAGCTGCAATGGATGACGCCGATTACGTTCCCGAAGGCGAACACAGCTGCATCCTCTTCCGCCGCAATTCTCCGGGATTTGCCCCCTGGTTCATCACGAAAGACGATGCCGATCTGCTCGTTCTCGGGCTGAACGCTTTTTTGGGAAGCGAGGACATGATCGGCGAAATGCCAACCGATCCCCTTAAGGAAATGATCGATATCGATCTCACTGCTTCATCTCCGCAGATTTCTCTCAAGTCCATCGATCCTCTGCTTTTAAGCGACCGTGAAGACATCGTCAAAGATGATTTCTTCGTCGCCAAGCTGAAACAGATCAAGAGAACGGGAAAAGCCGTTGAAATCGATTTTTGCTATCTGAACAACCCCGTCGGCAGCCAGCTGGGGCCGATCCCCTTCTATCCCAAACTCTGCGTCATCGCCGATCTGGACGAAGGTTACATCGCCGATCAGTGCATTTTTGAAGAAACCAGCGATGAGGAGGAAGCCTTTTTCGAACTGATCAAAAAATATTTTGAAGAAAACGGTCTGCCTCGAAAAATCCAGATCCGCCGGGAGAATACCGGCTACCTTCTTCACGACCTCTGCAAACGTTTGAAAATCCAACTGGAAGAAAAAAAGGAACTGTTTCTGATCGATGATTTTCTGAAAATGATCGGCGGCTGAAACGAAAAAAAAGGAGTAAAAAAATGGCACTCGATTCCCGAAAACTATTATTCCAACTCCAGCAGGAAGCGGAAAGATGGCCTCTTGATGATTTGGAACAGCAGTACAGTCAATGGAAATCACAGGAATACACACCGGGCACACCGGAATACGTCAACGAAAAAAACGCCCTGTACAACCTGGAAACCATGCTTGAACTGAAGCACAACAACGGCGCTTTCTTTGCCGAAAACATCCCCAATCAATATTATCAAAAGCTCGTTGACTGCATCAACAGTTACATGGATACCTACGCGCCGGGACAAACCGATCTCAAGGAATATCTGCGCATTTTGACTTTATACAAAACCTTCATCGCCAAAATGCCCCTTCATCCCCCGGAAATGCAGATGGGCGGCGGCAAAGTATATAAAAAGGGCCGCGATTACTATTGCGGCGTCAAACAGCAATATATCCATGACGAAAACTCCATGTGCCGCTTTTGCATCGCGAAAATCTGTGAATACTAAAAATGCATTTAATAAAAGCGTCTCAAAAGATCATTTCGCTTTCGCCGATCTTCTGAGACGCTGCGTTTATTGATGCGGGAAACGTCAGTTCTTTTTTTCATAGGCAATCAGAACGATATCTTTCCCGTTTTCCGCGCCGATGCTCTTTTCCAGCGCGGCAATATCATTTTGGCAGCAGGATTTGATGTCGGCAAAGCGATATTCTTTGTTGCTGTTTGTCATAACGTCACCTCCTTCTCTCGTTTAGTATGAACGAAGACGCTCAATTCATGTAAAAAAAGGAGAAAAAAATGAAACGCTACATCATGGCATTGGATCAGGGAACAACAAGCTCCCGTTGCATCATTTTTGATAAAAAAGGCCAAATTATCGCTTCGGCCCAAAAAGAATTTCGACAGATTTTTCCCCATTCCGGCTGGGTGGAGCATGACGCGGAAGAAATATGGCGGAGCCAATTTGAAGTTGCTCAAACAGCGCTGAAGCAAAAAAATATTCGGGCCGAGGATATCGCAGCCATCGGCATCACCAACCAAAGAGAAACGACGATTCTTTGGGATAAAACCACGGGAAAACCCATCGCCAATGCCATCGTCTGGCAATGCCGCCGCACCGCCGATTACTGTGAGGAGCTGAACAAAAGCGGTCATAATGATATGGTACAAGCAAAGACCGGGCTCAGAATCGATGCATATTTTTCGGCGACAAAGATTCGCTGGATCTTGGATCATACGCCCGGAGCGAGAGATAAAGCAGAGAACGGCGATATTCTCTTCGGCACCGTGGAAACATGGCTGCTTTGGAAGCTCAGCGAAGGCCGCGCTCATATCACCGACTACAGCAATGCCGCCCGTACCATGCTTTTTAATATTCATACTCTTCAATGGGACAAGGATCTGTTGCGTCTCTTTGAGATCCCCGCTTCGGTTCTGCCCACACCGCGGCCGAACAGCGAAATATACGCCGAAACCACCCTTTTCGGCGCTGCCGTTCCCATTGCCGGCATGGCCGGAGACCAGCAGTCCGCTCTTTTCGGTCAGGGATGCTTTGAGCGTGGCGAAGCGAAAAACACCTACGGCACCGGCTGCTTCATGCTGATGAATACAGGCGACCGGCCGATCTCCTCGGAAAACGGCCTGCTGACCACCGTTGCCTGGGGTATCGGCGAAAAGATCACTTATGCGCTGGAAGGCTCCGTTTTCGTTGCCGGCGCGGCC
>CACXDX010000190.1 GCA_902766525.1 uncultured Bacillota bacterium
CATCAGCTGTTGATCGATCGCTGCGTCAAGGAAGCGGAAAGAGCCGCTCTTTCTTCCGTTGTATTGACTTTTTCACCTCATCCCAGAATCTTTTTCGGCGATCCCGACCAAAAATCGATTTGTACCGATTCGGATAAGGCGGCACGGATCGACGCTCTCGGCGCCGATGTTCTGTTAACGCTGCCCTTCGATGAAAAGCTTGCTTCTTTGCAAGCGGAGGATTTTATCGGGGATATTCTTTGTAAAGGTCTTAACGCAAAAAAAGTTTTTGTCGGTGATGACTTTACCTTCGGGAAAGAGGCAAAGGGCAGCAGCCGGACTTTGGCTGCATCCTCGGAAAAAGGTTTATTTGATCTCTTTGTCGCCCCGCTGCTTTGTTTCCGGGGTGAGGAAATCAGTTCCACCCGGGTGAAGAAACTGCTTGCCGCCGGCAATGTAACGGAAGCCGGACGTATCCTCGGCAGACCGTACAGCCTTAAAGGAGAGGTTGTGCACGGCAAAGAAGTCGGGCGCGGCATCGGTTTTCCGACGGCGAATATTGATTTTCCCGAAGAGACGGCAGCGGTGAAAAGCGGCGTTTATATCGCTTCCGTTAATGTTGACGGAAAAAAATACGCGGCGGTGACGAGCGTCGGTCATCGTCCCACTGTGTCAGCGGGACAACCGCTCAACGTGGAAAGTCATCTTCTGGATTTTGAGGGGGATCTTTACGGCAAGATGATGACCGTGACGCTGATCTCATACCTGAGAGAAGAAAAAAAGTTCGATTCCCTTGAATCGTTAAAAGAAGCCATCGCCGCGGATAAAGAGAAAGCGGAAAATTTTTTTGAGAAACGCAAAAACAGCTCTTGCAATCGGAAGAAAGATATAATATAATATAAAACTGTACCGTAACTTTGTTTCGCGGGGACCTTCAACCCCCTTGACACGGTGAACGGCGAATCAAAAAAATTGGAGGAAATCATTATGGCATTGACAAAAGAAACCAAAGCCGAATTGATCGAAAAGTTTAAAACGCACGAAGGCGACACCGGTTCTCCCGAAGTCCAGATCGCGATTTTGACTTACAAGATCAACTATCTCAACGATCATCTGAAAGTTCACAAGAAAGACCATCACAGCCGCCGCGGCCTCTTGATGATGGTCGGTCAGAGAAGAAATCTTCTCAACTATCTGAAGAAAAAGGATATCGATCGTTATCGTAAGATCATCAAAGAACTCAATATTCGTCGATAGAAGCTTTATAAGCCACCGAGAAATCGGTGGCTTATTTTTAATAAAAATTCCGTCATGTCATACAATAAAGGCGGGGTGATCCTTTTTGATAACAGGCGGTTTTAAGGGTGAAGGCGGTGACGGTCGGGAATTATTGTTTTCTGCCGTCTGTTTTGTTTCCTTTGTCGGCGCGGAGCTGAACGCCGATGAATTGGAACTTTGGGGCGAATACTGCGGCCTGCTCGCTTTTCTCTTCCGTACGCTGGCCTGTTTTCGCGAAGACGATGACAGGGAATGAAAAAGGTGTTGCAATTTTATCATAATTTTGTATAATTTATAGTAAAGAAAGAAAGGGGGTTTTGATTTGAAAATATTTCAGCATTTATTTACGCGGCTTTTTACGATCAGTTTTGCGATCCTTTTTCAAATCTGCTTCCTTCTCTTTATCCTGGTCTATCTCGGTCAGGCTTTTAAGTTGATTTATGCGATTTTTGTTGCTTTCAGTCTCATCATCGTGATCTGGATCGGGATGAAAAACGACAACCCCGCTTATAAACTGACCTGGGTTACATTGATTCTGGTTGTGCCTTTTGTCGGAGGTGTCATCTATCTGTTGTGGGGAAATAAGCGTCTGCCGAGAAAGACCAGACGCGCCCTGGAAAGATTTTCTCCGCCGAATCTCGAACATCAGGTTCAGGATCGGGCGGCCCTTGATGAACTCGCCAAGAGCAATAAAGACCTTGCCGTTACCGCACGTTATCTTGACGATATTGCCGGATTTCCGCTCTGGAACGGGACTCAGTCCGAATATTTTCCGATCGGCGAGAAGATGTTTACACGCTTGAAAGAGGAACTCTCCCGGGCCGAAGATTATATCTTCATGGAATACTTTATTGTTGAAGAAGGGTACATGTGGGATCCCATCTGTGCTTTGCTGAGGCAGAAAATTCGTGAAGGTGTCGACGTTTACTTTATGTATGACGATGTCGGTTGTATCAATACGCTGCCGAATAATTATTATAAAAAGCTGGAGGAAATGGGCTTTAAGGTTAAGGTTGTCAATCCTTTTCGTCCCCGCCTCAATCCGGCCATGAATTACCGGGATCACCGCAAGATTACGGTTATCGACGGTAAAAGAGCCTTCTGCGGCGGTTTGAATCTGGCCGATGAATATATCAACGAAAAGGAACGTTTCGGTCATTGGAAGGATACGGCGGTGATGATCGAGGGACAGGCCGTTTGGAATCTCGCCCAAACCTTCATTCAGATGTGGAATTTCAACTGTTCCGAAGATGCTGATATGCTTAAGGAAAGCGATTATCGCCATACCATCGGAACCGC
>CACXDX010000191.1 GCA_902766525.1 uncultured Bacillota bacterium
GCTCGGGATGACAGCAGGGAAGGCCAAAGGGGACAGGACATTAATCAGTGAAATCCGCTGCGCGGGTGAAATCTTCGGGCGCTGCCCTCAGGAGAAATCGCCTGCGGCGGTGAAATCCATCCTATCGGATGGATTGAGGAACAAAAAGGAGCAAGTCCTTTTTGAAAAATAAAGCGGCGAAGGATCTCCCGCCAAGGCCCGGGATGACAGTAAAGAGTTCGGGATGACACGGGGGAAGAACCCGTGAAAAGAGAGAGGTGAGGATTTGACGGAAAAACAGCGCCGCTTTTGCGGCGAATATCTGATCGATCGGGACCCGGCCGCCGCCGCGGTCCGCGCCGGCTACAGTCCGCACCGCGTTGAAGAGACCGGCCGCAGGCTGCTTCGGGACAAAGTCGTCCGCGCTCACATCGAAGCCCTCAAAGCGCAGCGCAAACAAGAGGCGGTGATGGATCAGAATGAGGTCCTGGCCGGGCTCAGCGCCATCGCCCGAGGTGAAAGGGAAGGCGCCAAGATCAGCGAGATCAGCAAGGCGCTGGAGCTGATGGGCCGCTATTACGGCACCTTCTCCGAAAAAAAGGAGAACGAAAGGGACGCGAAAGCGGCGCCGGAACGCCTTCACGACATGACCCTCAGAGAGCGCAGGGCCCGCCTCGATGAGCTGATCGGTTCCTTTCGGCAAGAGGGAGCCGGAAAATGAAAGATATCGACCGCGATCTGCTTCTCGCCCGCTGGTATCGGGATCTGAGAGACACCAACAACGAAGCTTTTCTGCCCCTCTTCTTCGACGACCACCGCTACCTCGTCTTAAAGGGCGGCGGCGGTTCGGGAAAATCGATCTTCGCCGGGCGGAAGGTTCTGGAACGCTGCGTCGCCGAAAGGGGCCACCGCTTCCTCGTCTGCCGCAAGGTCGGGCGCACCCTGCGCAACAGCTGCTTTCAGCAGCTTTTGGGACAGATCGGCCGATACTTCGCCGACGTCCCCGTCAACGTCCGCCACGGCGATATGACCATCGTCTTTCCCGAAAGCGGCAGCGAGATCCTCTTTTCCGGCCTCGACGACGTGGAAAAGCTCAAATCCATCTACAACATCACCGGCATCTGGATCGAGGAAGCCAGCGAACTGCTGGAAAGCGACTTCAATCAGCTGGATATCCGCTTAAGAGGCGAGACGGATCATTATAAACAGATCATTTTGAGTTTCAACCCCATCTCCATCGTCCATTGGCTGAAGCTCAGATTCTTCGACGCTTACGACGAACGCGCCCTGCTCCACGAGAGCACTTACAAAGACAACCGTTTCCTCGACGCCGACGCCGTGAAAACGCTGGAGGGCTTTAAGGGCAGCGACGATTATTACTACGACGTCTACTGCCTCGGCAACTGGGGCGTCACCGGCAGGACCGTCTTCGACGGCCGTGCCGTCTCCCGCCGTATCGCCGAGATCGCGCCGCCGGCAAAGGTCGGTGTGATGGACGATGATACGGAGCGCGTTCGCTTCCTGCCGGAAAAGGCGGGATGGCTCAGGATCTATCATGAGCCGACGCCCCGCCGACCCTACGTCATCGGCGGCGATACCGCCGGCGACGGTTCCGACGCCTGCGTGCTTCAGGTTCTGGACGGCATCAGCGGCGAACAGGTCGCCGTGCTCCGCTCCGTTGATATGGATGAGGACGTCTTCGCCCGTCAGTGTTTCTGCCTCGGCAGGTGGTACAACGACGCTTTGATCGCCCTCGAGGCGAATTTCTCCACCTTCCCCATCCGCGAGCTGGAGCGGCTCAGATATCCGAAGCAGTTCGTGAGGGAACAGTTTGACGACTTCACCCACAAGGTGAAGCTCTCCTTCGGTTTCCGCACCGACGTCAAGACCCGCCCCGTGATCATCTCCGATCTGGTGCGCCTCGTCCGCGAGCACGTGGAACTGATCAACGACAAGACCACCCTCGAGGAGATGCTGACCTTCATCCGCGATCCCGAGACCTACAAGCCTCAGGCCGAGGAAGGCGCCCGCGACGACTGCGTGATGGCTCTGGCCATCGCCTACTTCGCCAGGAACAGCGGTCAGGCGCGTCTCAGCGAGAGCGCGCCCCGGGCCGAAACGGTCTGGACGGAGGATATGAAAGAAGATTATGAAAACGCCTCGGCCGCCGA
>CACXDX010000192.1 GCA_902766525.1 uncultured Bacillota bacterium
AGTGCCTTCAGCCGGCCTGAGCTTGTGAAGATGCCTTCAATTGCGTTGGAACTTTCCGTGCTTTGTATTTTGGATATTTCGATCAGGCGGTCTAAAACTGCGGGCTTTTGAGACAGAAACAGTTCCTGATGTCCTTTAAATTCATGTATCGCCGAAACAAGAGAAAGAATTTCATTATCCCATTGGCAGTTAAGATAGTTTATGTAATTAAATGTCCGCATAAAAATCACCTGATACATCTGTTATTCGCCTAAATTATACCGTATATTAGGCGAATAATAAACAGAGCGGACGATTATTCTGCTATAGGTGCTCATTTGCATTCCGGAGAACCTTTCCCGCAGGGATCGGACCGTGCCCGCACGGCTGTTTCAGCTCAAAATCACCATGGTGCCGATCGACGCGGTCTGCGGGGCGGGGTCGAAGGGGATGATGGTTTCGACCTTCCTGCCGTGTCCGGTCAGGCGTTTCAGGTCCCGGGCGAGGATCGCCGCGTCCGTGTAGAGGGCGATGATCTTTTTCGGGGCGCGGGCGCAGAGTCCGGTGATATCCGTTTCGTTCAGGCCCGTTTCCCCGCCTTCGATCAGCACCCACTCATTTTTGGGCACCGGAAGCCCCGGCAGGATCTCCGGCAGCGGGCCGATATAAAGCGATACATTGTCAAGGGCGTCGAGATTGTAAACGAAATCCTCGCAGAGGGATTCATCTTCCATCACCGCGTTCACCGCTTTGCATCGGGTCCCGAACCAGCGGCTCCAGAAGCCCGTGCCGCACCGGACGTCCAGCAGGGCGGCGTTTTCGAGACCGGTCAATGCCGGAAGCAGTTTTTCACACAGTACGTCCAGAACCGCGGGATTGTTGATAAACGGACTGCTGTCCGAAGCACAGACCGGCAGTCCCGCGGCCGTCTGCTGCAAAGTGCTGACGCCCGCCATGACCCACGAGGATCCGGGACCCTGATAGACCACGGAGATCTCCGTGTCATTTTCCATCTCGTCTTCCGGCTTGTCGGATTCTCCACGCAGGATCAGCTGGATGCCGTCATCGTCCCCTGCCCGGAACTCCAGTTCATCGATACCGGAGCCGGGTTCGAAGGTGAAGGATGCCAGCACATCATTGATACACTCCGCGGTGATCGGGCAGTAGGTCTCCAGACGGAGCGGATTACCCTTTTCATCCGGGAGGCAGAAATTCCCCGCTTCATCCAGATACAGGCGCAGGATTCTCGCGTAATTCCATTCGGAGGGCGCCGCAAGCATCGGCTGTACGAGTTTTTCGGCATCTTTCAGCCCTGCAATGCGGGCCAGATGGTCGATCAGGATCTCCCGTTTGGCATGAAGCTGGTCCGGATATTCCAGGTTCTGCATGCAGCAGACCGTACATTTCCCGTAAAGCGGACAGCGCGGTTCGATCCGCATCGGGGACCGGCTGAGCAGTTTGATCACATCCGCCGAAACAAAGCGGGCTTCACGGTCTTCGTAACGGATGAGGGCCCGTTCACCGGGCAGAATGCCTTTGGCGAAAACGATCCGCCCGTCACCCAGTTTTCCGAGTGCGGCCCCGCCGTTGGCCCAGCTTCTGAATTCGACCTCTTCTTCTTTTCTAATTGTCTCCCGGCTCTTCATGACCTATTCTCTTTCTTTATTCCAGGTAGCCCGTGTCCACCCTGTGATAGTCTTTTTGCTGCCCGCAGCGTCTGCACTCATAATATGTGTATCCGACAGCATAATCTCTGTATTCCTGCACATGATCCACAAATTCCCAGTCATGGTTTTCGGCCCCGCAGTGTCTGCAGATGCATGTGACTTTTCCGTTTTCAGCGGGATTTTCCCCGCTGCAGGATCGGCAGATATATCCGCCCGATTTTTGCAGCTCAGCGTCTTTTTCTTTGAGATTTTCCAGGATCGTGACCAGTTCTTCCGTCCCTTCCGTCTCTTTCAGCCGGCTGATCATGTAAATATATTTGATCGGATTTTTCAGAATGATCTCTTTCAGGATCGCCGCGTCACGGATATTTCTGAAAGCCGCGTCCCTGACCGAGTCTCTCGGGGCGGTTCGATAAATTTCCGCGAGGTCATTTTGATCCGGAGTCTTTTTTATGAAGTCTTCGATAATCTCGGAACGGATATTTTCATCTGATAACAAACATCTTTTGATCAGCTCCGGGTCGTTGATCCGTGAGGCGATTGCTTTACGGGTTTCGGAATTCCGTTCATGGCTGGCGATCCCGAACAGGGCTTCCTGATCGGTAATTTCGCCGGTGATCAGCGATCTGAGATGCATATCGGAATATTTATTCAGGATCCAGGTCCTTTCCACGACTTTGACCAGCGGTTTCTGATCGCTCAGACCGGCGATCGCGGTTTTTATGACTGCGTCGCTGTCTTTATTTGCGCCGATGATTTCGATCAGCTTCCGGTCATCACTGATCCC
>CACXDX010000193.1 GCA_902766525.1 uncultured Bacillota bacterium
ACGTATAAAGAAAACCGGGAAAACAGAAATCGTTTTCTTGCTCGTTTTCCCGATATGCATTCCTGCGCTTTTGATGATGTTTCTCCGGGGTTTACCGCATCGGAGCGTGATTCCGCGGCAGAGGGTTTTTTGGAACTGATGCCGTACAGCCATAATACCGACGGTTTCTTTATTGCCTGTTTTGAAAAGGACAGTCCATGATCGATTTACTTTCCATGGATCAACAAAATATGGTGGATTTTCTTACCGAAGCCGGATTCCCTTCCTTTCGGGGGAAGCAGGTATATCAGTGGTGCCACGTTAAAGAAGTCTTTGATTTTGAGCAGATGACGAATCTCCCCCGGGATTTGCGGGAATATCTCCGGGCGAATGCCTCCTTCTGCCGCGGCGAACTTTTGGCTCAACAAAAATCCGATGACGGAAAGACCGTAAAATTTCTTCTTTCTTTTCACGGCGATCTCATTGAAACCGTTTTAATGTGTTATGACAGAATGAAGGCGAGAGATCGTCATACGCTCTGCGTCAGTACTCAAGTCGGGTGCGGCATGGGCTGTAAATTCTGCGCGACAGGTCAGAGTGGATTAAAGCGTAACTTGACCTGCGGGGAAATCGTCGATCAGGTTAACTTTGCCAATCAATATTTAAGGGAGAGGGGAGAAGAGCCCGTCTCCAACATCGTATATATGGGCATGGGTGAACCGCTCCAAAATTATGATGCTCTTTTAAAAAGCGTGCGCATCCTCAACCATGCCAAAAAGATCGGCATGCGCCGCGTCACGATATCCACCTGCGGGCTGATTCATGAGATCGATCGTCTGGCTTCGGAAAAGCTTCAGCTGACGCTCGCCGTGTCACTTCATGGCGCAAATCAGAATTTGCGTGCGTCGTTGATGCCGATTGCCAGGCAAAATCCCTTGAATGATCTGATGCGCTCTCTTGAACATTATATTGCTTTAACGGGGAGAAGAGTGACTCTGGAATACGCAATGTTTCAAAAGATCAATGACAGTCTCAAAGATGCCGATGATCTGATCAGGTTGATTGACGGCGGCTGTTTTCACGTCAATCTCGTTCCCGGAAATCTTGTTGAAGGAACAAACCTTTTTCGATCGGATGAAAAACGAATCAGAGCTTTTATGAATAAGCTGGAAAGCAACGGTATTTCCGTAACGATCAGAGAATCAAAGGGAAAAGATATCGAAGGTGCCTGCGGACAGCTCCGAGCGAGATAAAAAAAATGAAAAAATAATAAATTCAGCATGAAAATACTTGAAAAATAACCGGAATAGTGCTATCGTTATAGTGAATTATAATATATTGGGAATTTATGCATATGGCGGTAATGATCAAATCTATTACGGAAATCGGTAATTACAGGGATTATAATGATGATTCCTGCTATTATGATGAACGAAAAGGGTTGATGGTTATGGCCGACGGCATGGGTGGCTATGCGGGCGGCAGTCTCGCCAGTTCCATTGCCGTTGATGTTTTTAAAAAATATTTTATCGGCGTCAGTCCCGAAACCTATAAAACGGATTTGACGGATCTGTTCTCAATATGTAATGATGAGATCCTTTCGGAAGCGAAGAGAAAGCCGGCCTACTCTGAGATGGGGACCACACTTACGGTGATCTGTTTTGAGTCCGGTCGCTATTATATCGCTCACATCGGTGACAGTCGGGCATATCTCTTCCGTAAAGGCAAGCTTACGCGGTTGACCGAAGATCATAACATGGTCGGAGAGTTGCTGCGCAGCGGCCAAATCTCAAAGAGGGACGCTCAGCATCATCCGGGCAAAAATATGCTGACGAAGGTGATCGGGCGAAAACCTTTATCGGAGATTTCTTTTTACAGCGGCAAAATAATGAAGGATGATTTGTTTCTCCTTTGTACCGACGGAATGTCCGGTTATCTTGACGATAAAAAAATTGCTGCCGTAATTAAATATAATTACAGTCTTGAACAAATTTTGAATCAGCTTGTTGAGAAAGTACTTGATCGCGAAGGTAAAGACAACATCACGGCGATTATTGCAAAAATTATTTGATTTCGGGGTGAAATGATGATCGGTAAAAATTTTATGGGACGTTATGAGATCGTTGAAAAGCTGGGCAGCGGCGGAACAGCCGTTGTTTACAAAGCAGTGGACAATGTTCTCAATCGCGATGTAACCGTAAAGATTCTTCAGGAACAGTTTACGACAAATCAAAAATTTGTCATGCGTTTTAAAAAGGAAGCCCAGGCCATTGCCGCGCTTTCTCATCCGAATATTGTCAGTGTATATGATGTCGGCTGCAGTGATGACGGTGAACATTATCTGATCATGGAATATTTGGAAGGCGAAACCTTAAAGGATGTCATCAATCGTAAAGGATCGCTTTCTCTCGATCGCTCTTTGGATTATGTTCATCAGATCCTTGCCGGTTTGAATCATGCTCATTCCTACGGCGTGATCCATCGCGACATCAAACCGCAAAATATCATGATCACCACATCGGGTCAGGTGAAAATCATGGACTTCGGTCTGGCGATGAATATTACGGATACGACAATAACCTACGAAAAGAATATTTTCGGTTCCGTATACTATATCGCTCCCGAGATTGCTCAGAAGGGG
>CACXDX010000194.1 GCA_902766525.1 uncultured Bacillota bacterium
ATTGGCCGCGGCGATTAAAAGCCGGGAACAAGGTATAGAAGATATCCTCATCATCGAACGCAATCATCAGCTCGGAGGTATTCTGCGTCAATGTATCCACAGCGGTTTCGGTCTGCACAAATTCAATGAGGAATTGACCGGTCCGGAATATGCCGATCGCTATATTGCCCGTGTGAAAGAGATGGGAATCGATTACCAATGTGATACCACCGTAACGAGTCTAACGGCGGATCATGTCGTGACCTGTATCAGCGCGGAAAAAGGTTTGATGAAGATCAAAGCCGGCGCTGTCATTTTAGCTATGGGCTGCAGAGAACGAAATCGCGGTGCGATCCGTATCCCCGGGACTCGTCCCGCAGGGGTCTATACTGCCGGTGCGGCACAGCTTTTCGTCAATCTCAAAGGCTATATGCCCGGGAAAAAGGTGGTTATCCTCGGCAGCGGTGATATCGGGCTGATCATGGCCCGGCGCATGCGTCTTGAAGGCGCCGAGGTGAAAGCTGTTTTAGAGCTCATGCCCTATTCCGGTGGTTTGAAGCGCAATATCGTTCAGTGTCTGGATGACTTTGATATTCCTTTGTTATTAAGTCATACCGTTACGGAAATCCACGGCGAGGATCGGGTAACCGGCGTGACCATTGCCAAAGTGGATGAAAAACTGCAGCCTATCGAATCCACAAAACAATACATCGACTGTGATACGCTGCTCCTTTCCGTCGGGCTGATCCCCGAAAACGAATTGGCGAAAAAAGCAGGTGTGGAACTCAGTCCCATTACCGGAGGAGCGGTTGTTGATGAATATCGGGAAACCTCCGTATCGGGGATCTTTTCCTGCGGCAACGTCCTTCACGTTCACGATTTGGTGGACTATGTATCCGAAGAAGCGGAGATCGCCGGCAGTTCCGCCGCGCTTTACCTGAATAATCGGCTCAGATCGCGTCAGGTTGTCGTTTCCCGGCCCGGCAAGGGCGTTCGCTATATTGTTCCTCAGCGTGTTGCCAATGAAGGAGAGGAACTGCGCCTCTTTTTCCGGTCCGATGATGTTTATCGCGGTGCGGAGATCACCGTTTCTTCAGCAGGCAAGATTTTGCAGAAGAAGAAAAGGCGTATCGTTACACCGGGAGAAATGGAAACCGTTGTTTTGAAAAAGGAAGAACTTGACGGGATCAATGGTGAAATCACCATAGAAGTGGGGTTAAAATCATGAAAGAGATTCGCCATATTACCTGTATCCGTTGTCCGATGGGTTGTGCGCTGACGGTGGAAATAACCGACGGCGTCGTATCGAAAGTCGAAGGGAACCTTTGTAAACGCGGTGTGGAATATGCCAAGACGGAATGTATCAATCCGGTGCGCACGCTGACGACAACCGTAAAAGTGCAAAACGGGGCGCCTTTGGCTGTTCGTTCCCGGGAACCTCTGCCAAAAGATTCCCTTTTCCGCTGTATGGAAGTGTTGAAGGGTGTTACCGTTACGGCGCCTGTCGTTGCGGGTGCGGTGATCATTCCCGATATTTGCGGGACCGGTGTGGATATTATTGCTTCGACCTCTGCTTAAAGATTTTTAAAGGGTGATTGAAAGTGACAAATGCCTTTGTAAAAAAGAGAATAAACCGGTGGACTTCCGTTCTTTTCGCGGTGATGATCTTTTCTCTTGCTTTCTTTATTTTTTCGGCGGATCTCAGCGCAGCGGTCAGAGAGGATATCGATAAAACCTATCGGTACGAAAAAGGATCCGACGGCGCTGTTTTGACGGCGGCGGAGATCAAAGCCGCATTGACCGAAAAAACGGATTTGGTCGTTCTCGGCGCCGGGCGTGACGTCGGCCAGACGGCGGTTTCCGCCGATAATTTTAAAAATTATTTGGGTTATGTTACCGCCAATTTGAATGCGAAATCGAGTTCCTATTCGATAACCGATGATCTGAGAGCTTCTCTTGCCGCCGGCGCCGCGGGAAATTCCTCCACGGCGGTGACGCTGATGAAGAAAGGGCTCTTTAATCGAACGCTTTCCGCGCTGAAAGGACAGGGGACGAGAGCATTGGCCTTTGCCTTACTGACTTTGGATGCCAACGGTATTGCCGACAGCGCGATCACCAGCTCCGATAGCTCGATCAGCCGGGCATCTTTGCGCGGCGCTCTCTGCAATGCGGCTGTGGCATTGACCGAAAAAAGTACACTGACCGATGCTGACGTCCAGTCGGCGGCTTTGATCATTACGGCGATGGCTCCCTATTATCAAAATGATAATGATGCTCAAGCCGGAATTACGGCACTATTGTCCCAACTGGCTCTGAATCAAAACAGCGACGGATCTTTCCGCAACAGCTGTGCGGCAACGGCTTGGGTGTTAACGGCTCTCTCCTCTCTTAAAATCGATCCGGCAGCCAATGATTTTTTGTCTTATGATGTTTACGCCGGTTTGCTTACCTTCCAAAACGGTGACGGCGGTTTCGGTTCCATGCAGTCTTCTTCTTCCTCTTCACCGACGACATCGGTAGCGAGGATAGCTCTTGTTGCATATCAGGTTTATCAGAACGGCGGTCTTTTCTTTGATTTCTCCTCTGTGACCCATCACGATCCGGCTAAAGTATCGCCTTCAGGCGGTTCCTCCTCTTCGAAAAAGTCAAACGGATCTTCTTCAAACAGTTCTTCAAAAAGATCGAACAGCTCCGCGTCACAAAGATCAAGTAACGCATCTTCTTCCAATCTTTCGACCGGCTCCTCCTCGGGCGGTAATTCCGCAGCGGCGGGAAATATGGCCGGAGTGACG
>CACXDX010000195.1 GCA_902766525.1 uncultured Bacillota bacterium
AAAAAATTGGTCGGAGTGAAAGGATTTGAACCTTCGGCCTCTGCGTCCCGAACGCAGCGCTCTACCAAGCTGAGCCACACTCCGACTGGAAATAAAACCTTAAAAAGCAAAAGATGGTGTGAAAATGAAAAAACTGCAATTATTATTATAGTCAAGTCGATCGCTTTTGTCAATATGCTTTTTAAGTTTTATGTTCATTTAACGCATGAAATCAGGACAGACCGGGGAAATTGAGCCGGCGCAGCGCTTCATAGGCGGCGATCGCCACGGAATTGGAGAGATTCAGCGACCGGATATCCGGCCCCATGGGGATACGCACGGCCTCGCCGTAAACATCTCTGATCTGCGGCGGCAGCCCCCGCGTCTCGGGACCGAAAACAAGAAAATCATCGATTTCATAAGCAATTTCCGTGTATATTTTCTTCGCGTGGGTGGAAAACATATAGAGTTTCGCTTCGGGGTATTCCTTAAGAAAATCCTCAAAGCTCTCATGGATATGAAGATCGAGTTTATCCCAGTAATCGAGACCGGCGCGTTTTAAATAACGATCGGCCAGCGAAAAACCGAGCGGTTTGATCAGGTGCAGCGTCAGACCGGCCACGGCACAGGTACGCGATATGTTTCCCGTATTGCTCGGGATCTCGGGTTCAAACAGAACAATATGCATTTCAGGCTCCCGTTTTTTTGGCGATAACGAAAACGCGGTTCGTTTCGTCCGTCGCGTCTTCTTCGTAAAACATCTTCCAAACTTTGATGATCTCCATATGATGAGCGTTCAGTGCGCGCTCCACATCGTTGAGATCATGATTCTTTTCTTCATGAACTTCATCGAATTTCCGATACAGTTCCCCCTCTTTGACGAAACCAATCAGATGAATATGCCAGATACGGCGGCGTTCATCATACTGATTTTCATAGACCAGCGTCATATCGTCCAATTCCACGACGGTGGTTTCGGAATCGGAATAATGATCGACCCGGTTGAGATCGAACATGAATAAGCCCCCGGGGACGAGACAGCCGTCCACCGCCGCGGCAAGACGCTCAAAATCGCCTTCCCCGGTGAGATAGTTGATGCCGTCCTGAAATGAAACGATGAGATCGAATAGCCGCTCAAAATCGAGATCGAGCATATTTCCTTCTATGAAGGCAGCGTCAAGTCCGGCGTCGGCGGCTTTTCGCGCCGCGATCTTCAGCATGGCAGAGGATAAATCGAGGCCCGTGGCTTTCAGTCCCCGCTTTGCCAAAGGCAGCGTCGTACTGCCGGTACCGCAGGCGAGGTCAAGAACGGTTTCAGGATCATTCCCAAAGCGTTTTGCCGCTTTGAGCACGTATTCGGCCCAAGCATCGTAATCGACGCCGCTCATCATAAAATCATATATTTTGGCCAGACCTTCGTAATTACTCATTCTTTTCCCCTTTGTAACAGGGCAGTGTGGTACCGCCGACAGTCATGGCGTAAACCCGGGCGTTTTCTCCTTTTTCTCTGAGTGCCGCCGCATAAGCCGATTCCAGATCGTTAAAGGCGGTCATATAGAGTTTCTTCGTCATCTCTTCACTTAAAGAGGAAACGAGAAAAACTTTGGCCTTTTTCGTGACCTTGGCGATGGCGGCCGCTTTATGACCGCCGAGACGGAACTCCCGACCGATGCGTTCAATGAGGTCATCGGCGGTTTTCGCTTCCGACAGCCATGCGGAAAAGGTCTTCTCACCGTAACCCTCGCCGCACTCGGCGACGAGAATGATGATGCCGCCCGGTTTCACCGCCCATTGGGCGTTATCCAGCGCTTTTTGAGCCTGATAGACATTGAGGTCCTTGGGCAGACCGCCGGGAGAAGTGACAACGATATCCGCCAATTCCGTGATCGGCTGCAGATAGATACGGTCGAGCATTTTACAGCCGACACGGTGCGCCTTGATCGGATGACCGGCCACGGCGGCGACGATCTGTTTTTTCTCGTTAAGGATCACATTGACGATAAAATCAAGGGATAAAAAATTCAGGATCTCCTCGATATCGGCACGGACGGGATTGCCGTCGGCTTTACCGACGCAGGCGTCATCCAGCAGCATCATACGATGATTGTTTTCGATCGTGTCCCGCGTGCAGACACCGGGGCAGAGCGCCTTGCAGCCACCGCTGTAGCCGGCGAAATAATGATAATCGATGTTGCCCACGGCGATGCGGATATCGGCCTCGACAACGGGTCTGAAAACATCAAAAGGCGTTCCCGCCGAACTGACGCCGACCGATACGCAATCACCGACATCGGAATCGATGACGCGGACGCGGTCGTAGATCTCCGTGCCGACGAGTCGTTGCCGTTCCTCGTCGCTCTGGTGACGATGCGAGCCGAGACCGCAAACGACGGTGATATCCTCATCTTTGACGCCGGCTCTGTTCAGCCGCTCGATCAAAAAGGGTAAAATCTTATAGCTGGGACAGGGACGGGTCACATCGCTGATGAGAACAACGATTTTTTGACCGGAGGCGACCGTCTCCTCAAGGGAAGCGGTGCCGATGGGTTCGTCCAGCGCTTTCGTTACAACTTCAGCTTCGGATGATGGTTCCCCCTGTTCATGGGGGAGCATCGATGCGATCAGGTTTTTTTCGGCGATCTCAAGGATCATTTTTTCATGACCGTAACCAAAGGCGATTTTTTTCATTTTGCTCATTCCTTTTATAAAATCATCGGGATCTCCCGATCGAGATGTATATCTTCGGGCGTAACGACGGTATCGCAGACGATGACCGTGACACCTCCTTCATAAGCGGCACGCAGACTTTCACGGAAACGGGGATCTCGCTCTTTATGGGGCATAAAAGAGTCAACGCCTTTCATTTGAACCGCAAAGAGAACGTAGGCGCCGAACCCTTCCTCTTTGGCTTTCACCAGCTCCCGTAAGTGACGCGCGCCTCTTTCGGTGGGCGCGTCGGGAAACATGGCAACGCCGTTTTCCTCAAGGGTCACCCCTTTGACTTCCATATAGCAGGTCTGTTCTCCTTTTTGAAAGCGAAAATCAAAGCGGGAGCGGCCAAAGGTTTTTTCCCTTTCCACGGAATCGACATCCTCCAGCCCCGGAATAATTCCGTCCCGCAATCCTTCTTCAACGAGGCGGTTGGCGCCGGCGGAATCGATATGCACGAGTTGATCCCCTTTCCTGACAATGACAAGGCTGTAAGGATATTTCCTCGCGCCATTGGCCGAACGATCGATGTAAACCTCGGCGCCGGCGACGAAAAGCTCTCGGCAGCGGCCCGTATTGGGCACATGGACAAGGAGCGGCCGGCCGTCCTTTTCCACTTCGGCGACGAAACGATTTTTTCTTTCTCTGAAAACGGCTTTTTCAAGATGATGATAGCGCATGATAAAAAAATACCTTTCCGCTCATACTAAAAAAAATCGAACGAGGAGCAAACGATGAAATTCAGCGAACATTTTCGGGACAGTCTGGCGTATTTTCAAGACGCTGCCGCCGACTGCCCTGATTATATCATAAACGACTTAAAAATGAAAGACGGTACGAGGCTGCTTTTATGCTATATCGACAACATGATCCAGACCGATATCCTCTACATGCGGATTTTGCCTGAGCTTTTGAAGATGACGGCGAGAAATTTTGATCTGAGCAGGCTGCCCTTTGGCGACGTCGTCATCACCGAATCCGTTGAGGACGCCCTCAGCGGCATCGGCACCGGCGGCGTTTTCTTTCTGCTTGAAGGCAAAGAATACGGTTTTCAGGTGCGCATTGAAAATCTCGTCGGCAGAACCCCCGAAAGCAGCGACAATGAAAAAAACGTGCGCGGCGCGAGGGACAGCTTTGTGGAAAACCTGCGCATCAATATGGCGATGATGCGCACAAAAATCTGCAATCACAATCTGAAATTCAGAGAAGTTCCCCTGGGAGCTTCCACCCATCAGACGGCGGCCGTTGCTTATATCCGCGGCATCGCCGACGAAGAACTATTGCAAAAGATCGAGACAAAGCTGAAAAACATTGATTACGACGGCTTTCTCGATACCTTTTACGTTGAAGAAATGATCTCTGATTTTCCCCGTTCCCTCTTTCCCCAATGCAATGTCACGGAGCGCGCGGACAAAGCGGAAGCGGCACTGCTGGACGGACGTTTTGTCCTCTTTCTGACCGGCTCTCCCAACGCGCTGATCATGCCCGCCAATTTCTGGAGTTTTTTCCGGGCAATGGACGATTTCAGCCATCCGCCGATTTTAGCCAGCTTCATCGGTTTGCTGCGGATCGTCTCGCTGATGATCTCCCTCTTTTTGCCGGCGGTCTATATCGCCGTGCTCTCCTACCACTATTATGTGATCCCCCTCAACATCCTCTCCGGTCTCGCCGCTTCCCG
Organism: uncultured Bacillota bacterium; assembly: GCA_902766525.1. Lineage (GTDB taxonomy): Bacteria > Bacillota > Dehalobacteriia > UBA7702 > UBA7702 > UBA7702. The sequence continues at coordinate 4,367 of CACXDX010000195.1, forward strand.
TACCCAGGTCATCTTTACGCCGCTGATCGAAGCTTTCATCATGGAGTTCCTCTTTGAGGTTATTCGGGAAGCCTCCATCCGTCTGCCTTCCCATATCGGCAACACCATCGGCATCGTCGGCGGTATCATCATCGGCCAGGCCGCCGTCGAGGCCGGCCTCGTCAGCAATCTCATGATCATCGTTGTTTCCATCACCGCCATTGCCGGCTTCGTCATCCCCTCCCAGGATATCGCCCAATCTCTGCGCTTCACCCGCTTTTTTATGATGATCTTCGCCGGCAGCTTCGGTCTCTGCGGTCTCGTTATCGCGGTCAGTTTGCTCTTCACCAATCTGCTGCGTTTGACAACGCTGGATCGTCCCTATTTGCTGCCGCTTTTCCCGCTGAATATCAAGAATCTCGGCAATACCGTCATCCGTCTGCCCATCGGCAGACTGCACCGGCGCAGCAGCCTCGCCCGCCCCGTCGACACATACAGGGGGACGGGAAAATGAAGGACACGATCTCTTCTTTGCAATGGCTTTCCGCGCTGACGACGCCGATCACCGCCGTATTGATGCTGAGCTTCGTCTCGATGATCGTTTCCGCCGCCGGTCGCGGTGCCTATATCAGCTGTTTGCTGATGGCTTTAC
>CACXDX010000196.1 GCA_902766525.1 uncultured Bacillota bacterium
ATTGATGGTGAGGTCGATGCCGCTGATACCGATTCTTCTGCCGTATTTTTTCGATAATTGATTTAATTTGACGGCAATCAAGACGACACCTCCTTTATCTGAATTATGAAATAAATAAATTACCAACTATAAGCATAATACATTTTTTGCCTCGGGTCAATCTTTTTTTCGCTTTTTTCTTGTTCTATGGGATGTCTTTTTTTCATAATCTATAGGGAAAGGAGGGCAAGCGTGAGAAAAAATTCATACGATGAATTTTCGGATTTCCTCTCTTTCCTCCCCAAGGGCATTGCCGAAGCGGTAAACAACATGGATGCGGAGGCGCTTTTCGGCCTTACCGAGGTGCGCTTGCGGCGGGGACGAGCCGTTTCCCTCTGTTTCGGCGGGGAGATCCGTCTGCTTTGCGATGAAAAAGGCGGTCTTCGTCTCTTGAGCGATGAGGAAATGGAGGAAGCCTGGCGCAGGATCACCTCATCCTCCCTTTATGCGCTGGAAGAGGAGATCAGAGGCGGCTACGTCACCGTCGGCGGCGGCCATCGGGTCGGCATCGCCGGCACCGCCGTGCTGAGAGAAGGCAGCGTCAGTACGCAAAAGGACATCCTTTCGCTGAATTACCGCTTCTGCCGCGACCTTCGCGGCGTCGGCAGAGAGCTCCTGCCCTTTCTCTTTGAAGACGGCGTTCTTCAAAATACCCTGATCTTTTCTCCGCCGGCGGCGGGCAAGACCACGCTTTTAAGGGATCTGACGCGGCTTTTGAGCGAAGGAGCGGGGGGAAAGAGCCGGATCAATGTCACCGTTGTCGACGAGCGCGGCGAGATCGCCGCGGCCCATGGGGGACGCTGCCGCTTCGATCTCGGTGACGGTGTCGATGTGCTGACCGGTTTTCCGAAATACGAGGGGATGCTTCTGGCACTGCGTTCCTTATCACCGTCGCTTCTCGTCAGCGATGAGATCGGACAGGCCGAAGACCGAATGGCCGTGGCCGAAGCGATCCGCGGCGGTGTCAAACTGCTGCTCACGGCTCACGCCTCTTCCCTTGAAGAGCTGCGCGGCCGTCCGATTTTGAGAGAGCTTTTAGGTGACGGCGTTTTCGGACGTCTGCTGCTGCTCGCTGCCGATCCGCGTCCCGGCACGGTCAAGGCGGCGTATCGCGCCGTCGGGAAGGAAGGAAATACGGCATATGTTCCGATGGTTTATGGCTTTGCTGCTGATCCTCTCCGCCGGGGCGGCGGGGTTGATCTTGAGAAACGGTCTGAAGCGGCGGGAGAGGGAACTGGCTGATTTTTTGAACGGTCTCAAAATCGTCGCTTCGGAGATATCCTGCCGCAACACGCCCCTTGCCGATTGCTTTGAGCGCGCCGCCCGGACCATGACCACGGCGATAAAAGATGTTTTTCTGCTGACGGCGGCGGCTTTGAAGGAGAATAAAAGCGGAGATGAGGCCGTCGGCGGCGCCGTGGCGGCTCAGCGCGAGCGTCTCTCCCTGACCGACGCCGATCTCGAAGTCTGCGCCGCCCTCGGTTTGCGCCTCGGTGAAAACGATCGGGAGCATACGCTGAAACATCTGGATTACATGGAAGCGTCGGCTGAAAAATGTTTGGGAGAAGCATATGAAAACAGCGCCAAGTGGGATCGCGTTTTCCTCGGCGGCGGCTGGCTCGGCGGCATCGCTCTGGCGCTTTTCTTTTTGTGAGGTGAATGTTTATGGATGATTTCGGCGTTCTTTTTTTTCTGGCCGGTCTGGCCATCGCCGTGACCATTTTGCATATTCTGCTGAAGCAGGCGGGACGGGAGGAATACGCCTATCTCACCCTGATCTTCGGCCTGATCATCGCTTTGATGAAAGTGATCCCCTACGTTGCCGATCTCTTTGAGGAGGTCTCCGCTGTGATCAAGCTCTATTGAGGTGCGGCGATGACGACGGTTTTCACCATGATTTTACTGGCTCTCGTCACCGCGCTGATCGCCGTCTTTTTAAAAAACGGCGGCTTTTCCGTGCTGGCGGCGGTAGCGGCGATCCTCGGCGGTATCCTGATCCTGCTGAAGCTGATCCCCTATTTCAGCCGGCTGTTTGTTTCTCTGGAGTCGCTGAGCGACGGCGCCGGTCTCAGCGTCGATTATCTCGATGCGGTTTTGAAGGCCGTCGTCGTCGCTTATATCGGCGAGTTCTGCGCTCAGCTCTGCCGCGACGCGGGTGAAGGCGCCATCGCCGACAAGGTGGATCTGGGCACGAAGGTCGTGATCATGGTGATGGCGCTGCCGCTCTTGAATTCGATCGTGACCGCGGTGACCGAGGTATGTCAATGAAGAAAAAGAGATACCGGTTTTTGCTGCTTGCTTTGATTCTTTTCCGAATTTTCTCCGTTTCGGGTCTGTCCGCCGGGACGCTTCCCGACGGAAACGATCTTGACCTCGGTATGCTGGAGGAGGCCGTCGGCGAATTGGATGAATTGACCGAAGATCGTTTTTCCTTTTCCGGGATGATGACGGCGATTTTAAACGGTGATTTTTCTTTTTCTCCCCAAAAACTCGCGGATGGTTTCCTCTCTCTGCTTTTCGAGGATATGCGTGATTATTCCGTGCTCGCGGCGCAGCTTTTGCTTTTGGGTATCGTTGCCGCCGTCTTTCATGTCTTTCGGGACAGCTTCCCCGAAGGCGGCGCCGGAAAAATCGGGGAATACGTGATCTATCTGGCCTTTTTGCTGCCGGCGGTGGATTGTTTTCGCATCGCCGCCGACCTCGCCCGGGACGCCGTGGGCCGCAGTTCCGATTTTCTCGCGGCGCTCTTTCCCTATTTGCTGAGCAGCTTCGCTTTAAGCGGCGGCGCGGCGGCCGCTTCGGTGGTACAGCCGACGATCCTGGCGATGACCTCGTTTTTTTTGGAGCTGGTCGATGATCTGATCATGCCGATCCTCCTTTTCATGGTGGTGCTGGCGGTCTGCTCCGAGCTTTCCCCGAACGCGGCTTTTCGCGGGCTGATCTCGCTGCTGCGCGGTTTTGTTTTGGCCGTACTCGCTTTGGTGATGACCGTTTTCAGCGGCGTGTTGAGTCTGGAAAGCTTTGCCGCGGGCACCGTCGACGGTCTTTCGGCCAAAACCGTGAAGATGGCGGCGGGGGACTTCATCCCCGTCGTCGGCGGCTATCTCGCCGACGCCTTTGACGCCGTGGTCGGAGCCGGGCTCCTGCTCCGCAGCAGCATCGGCGTTTTCGGCATCGCCGCCATCGCCGTATTCCTGCTATTGCCGGCCTTGAAGATCCTCGTCATGGCGGTGGTCTTCAAAATATCCGCGGCGCTTCTGGAGCCCTTCGGCGAGGGTCGTTATGTCGGCGCGCTCACGGATTTCGGCGATGTGATGCTGCTGCTTTTTGCCGTTGTGATCGTCACGGGGCTGCTTTTTTTCTTTCTGATCTTTTCCGTGATCGGTGTCAGTGCCATGACGATGATGTTCCGATAGGAGCGAAGCGATGGATTTTCTTTTTGATCTCGGTCGGGAGCTGCTCTTTGTGACGGCCGCCGCGGCCTGTCTCGAAATGATCCTGCCGGAAAGCACGATCCGCAGGCCGCTGCGTTTCATCTTCGGCCTTTGGTTTTTGGCGCTGCTGCTCAATCCGCTGATCTCCCTCATAAGCGATACGGACTTGAATGAGATTGCCCGTTCCTTCGGGGAATACGATGAACTTCCGATCGTGGCGGAAATTGATGCTGCCGCCGGGGAGCAGGTCTATCGGGAAGCCGGTGAGCGGTTGAGCGCCGAGATCGAAGCCGGCCTTAAAGCCGTTTTCGGGGATGAGGATTTTGACGTTGAGACCGAGATCGATGCAAAGGGCGTCGTTTCCCTTCGCGTCAGAACGACGGCCGCCGAAGAAAGGAAAAAGGAGATGCTGCGCTTTCTCGCTGAACGCTACGGCATCAACAAAGAAAAAATTGAGATTTTGAACGGGGAGGGTGAAAGGATTGAAGGATCGTTTGATGCATCTTATCGGCGAGGATAAGAAAAAGCTGCTGCTTTTGGCCTCTCTCATCCTCGTCGTCATCTTTTTGCTGATGACGGGCAGCGTGATGAGCCGGGAGGAAAAAAGCGCGGCAACGGAAAACGGCGCCGGCGCGGAAAAGGGCTTTGACGGTGAAAGCATCGAAAGAGCTCTCGGGAAAGTGCTCGCCGAAATCGACGGCGCCGGAAGTGTTTCGGTACTGATCAGCTGGAACGATGACGGCGAGGAGCTCTACGCTTATAATGAGGAGACCGTCTCCCGCGGCGGCGAAAAGGGTGAAACGGAAATGACCTCCCGCTCCGAACTGGTCAGCGCCGGCAAAGAGGATCACCCGGTGGTAAAGAAAAAACTTCGGCCCGAAGCAGACGGCGTCCTTATCGTTGCCGAAGGCGCCGACGATGAGCAAGTCAGATTCCGTCTGCTTACGGCGGCGGCGACCTATCTCGACATCGGCACGAACCGGGTGGAGGTCACAGCCGGACGCTGAAAGAAAGGAGGGATCGGCGCATTGGAAAAAGACAACCGGCGCAAAAATTTTTTGATCTTCATCATTGTTTTGCTGCTCTTTTCTTTGGGTACGGCCGTTTTCGTCAAAGATGAGGAGCCCCTTAACGAACCGGATCGCGTCATGCCCGAAGAAAAAGAGGCGATGACGGCGGCGGCCGCGGTCCCGGCGACTGAGGCCGCTTCGTCACGGCATGATTTTTTTGCCGCTTTTCGCCGGGAGAGAGCGAAGCGCCGCGACCGCGAGGAGGAGCTGTACGGCACTATTTTGGCCGATCCGGGCAGAGAGGAAGCGGCGAGACGGGAAGCCGCCGCTTCCTTAAAGGAGCTCTATCGCGTCTCCGATCTCGAAGATGAGGTGGAACAGGTGCTGATCGGCAGAAATTACGAGGATGCTCTTTTGGTCCTCGGCGAAAACGCTTCGCTGCTGATCATCAAAGGCGCGAAGCTCACCGAAAAGGAAAAAGAGGAGCTCGCCGCCTTCGTTCGCGGCTGTGCCGGTCTGGATGAAGGGGCCCTTTCCGTTTTTACGGCAAATTGAGCTTTTTCCGACGGAAAAAAGATTGTTATTGGCGGCGGATTCTGTTATAATATATAAATAACGTAATGAAACAGGAGGAATCGACCGATGAGTGAAGATATGGAAAAAGAAGTCTGCTGTGAAGAAGAAAAGGAATCCGTGACCAGCGTGCGCATTTCCGACGACGTTGTCGCCACCATCGCCGCCGTTGCCGCCGGAGAGATCGAAGGCGTCGGCGGTATGTGCGGCAGCCGCGCCGGTGATATCATCGAAAAGCTCGGCATGAAAAACAGCGCCAAAGGCGTGAAAGTCGAAGTCGATGAAAAATCCGTCGCCATCTATATGAATCTGCTCACCGTCTACGGTTATCAGATCCCCGATGTCTGCGCCAAAGTTCAGGACGCCGTCAAAACCGCCGTCGAAGGCATGACCGGTCTCCACGTTGCCGAGATCTCCATTCTCGTTCAGGGCATCACCGCCAAAGAAGCGGAAAGCGCCGGAGAAGAAGCATAAAAAACGGACACGAAAATGAGTTCAAAGAAAACAGGTAATCGCAAAAACGCCCGCGAGGTGGCCTTTCAAATGGTCTATCAGATGGACGTCGGCAGTAATCCCCTGGATATCGCCGTCGCCACGCTGGAAGACGCGTTGGCGGAGAAAAAGATCAGGGAAATCGATAAAGATTATATCATGGCCGTCGTGAAGGGCGTCGATGAAACAAAAGCGGAATCTGACGCTTTCATTTCCGAAAATGCCAAAGACTGGACGCTCGACCGCATCAATACCGTCGAAAAAAACATCATCCGCCTCGCTTTATATGAGATCCGCCATATGGATCAAATCCCCTATGAGGTCTCCCTCAACGAGGCCGTGGAGCTGGCCAAGAAATACGGCGACGGCGGCGCTTTCGCCTTTGTCAACGCCGTGCTGGACAACGCCCGTCCCGAAGGGAAAAAGGCGGAGAACGGGGAGAAAAAATGATTTTGGCTTTCGATACGAGCTGCTACACTTCGTCACTGGCTTTGATGGCCGATGACGGTACGCTCATCAGCGACAAGAGGAGAGTTTTGGACGTGCCCCCGGGTCAACGGGGACTGCTGCAGTCCGAAGCTCTCTTTCAGCATATCCATCATCTTCCCGTGTTTTTGGAGGAACTGGCCGAGGAGGGCGTTTTAAAGGATATCACCGCCGTCGGCTGCAGCGTCAGGCCCTGTCCGCGTGACGATTCCTACATGCCGGTTTTCCTCGCCGGGGAAAAGATCGGCCGTTCTCTCGCCGCCGCGCTCAACGTCCCCTTCATCGCCGGGACCCACCAGGAAGGGCACATGATGGCGGGCTGGTATTCCCTGGATATGCTTGACCGGATCCCCGGGTCCTTTCTGCTCTGCCATTTTTCCGGCGGCACCTCCGATATCCTGCTCTGCCACAATGAGGGAAGAGGCCGCTTTACGTTGGAGCTGAGATCTTACGGCAACGATCTCCACGCCGGTCAGTTCGTCGACCGCATCGGTGTTTTGCTGGGCTTGCCCTTTCCCTGCGGCCGCCATCTGGAAAAGCTGGCTCTGGGACAAAAAGGGGACATCCCCGATGTTAAAATATGGGTAAAGGACGGAGCCTTTTCCTTTTCCGGTCAGGAAACGGCGGTGCGCCGCATGGCGGAAAAGGGTATGGACCCCGCCGATGTGGCGAGAACCGTTGAACATACCGTCGCCCGCACGCTGAAAAAGGCCGTTTCCGAAGTGATGAAGGAAAGCGGCGTCCGCGACGTACTCTTCGTCGGCGGTGTGATGTGCAACAATTATATCAAAGATTTCCTGCGCTCAAAGATCAAAGACGCTCGTCTTTACTTTGCCGACGCCGCCTATTCCTCGGATAACGCCGTCGGCGCCGCTGCTTTGACGCTGCTGCGCGGGGGAGGAGAATGACCATGATGACCAAAGCCGTTTCGGTCAGCCGTTTAAATAACTATATCAAGCGCCGTTTGAGTATGGATGACAAGCTGCAAAAGCTGCTGGTGGAAGGGGAGATCTCCAATTTCAAGGCCCATTCCTCCGGTCATCTCTATTTCGGGCTCAAAGATGAAAAGGCCTTTATCAACTGCATGATGTTTCGCGGCGCGGCCTCGAAACTGCAATTCAAACCGGAAAACGGTCAAAAGGTCGTGATCCGCGGCCACATCGACGTCTTTGAACGCGGCGGCCAGTATCAACTCTACGCCGAAAGCATGGAAGTCGCCGGTCTCGGCGATCTCTATCTCGCCTATGAAAAGATGAAGGCGAAACTCAGCGAAGAGGGCCTTTTCGCCGAAGAGCATAAAAAGAAAATTCCCGAACTGTCTTTGAAGATCGGCGTCGTCACCTCGCCGACGGGGGCGGTTTGGCACGATATCCAAAATGTCGCCACGGCGCGTTTCCCCTCGATCAGCCTGGTCCTCTATCCCGCCGCGGTTCAGGGAGATTCGGCCGAAGGAGAGATCTGCCGGGGCATTCGCTATTTTAACGAAACGAAAAGCGTCGATCTGCTCATCGTCGGCCGCGGCGGCGGCTCCATCGAAGACCTCTGGGCCTTCAATACCGAACCGGTGGCCAGGGCCATCTATCGTTCCGAGCTGCCGGTGATCTCCGCCGTCGGTCACGAAACGGATTTCACCATCGCCGATCTCGTTGCCGACCGCCGTGCCGCGACGCCGTCTCACGCCGCGGAAATGGCCGTGCCTTCCCTGGCCGATCTGACGGCGCGCTTTTCGCTGATGGAGAGCAACATGAAGCAGCGGCTCAACACCGCGCTGCGCAACCGCCGTGAGCTCTTGCGGAAAATGAGCGAGAGCTATGTGTTCAGCCAAAAGGACCGTCTGCTGCACGGTCAGACCCAAAATCTCGACTTGCTGCGCCAGCGTCTCAATCAAGCGTTCACGGAAAATTACGAGCAGCGGAAAAACGATTATCAGCTGTTAAAGGAAAAGATCGCCGTACTGAGCCCCCTCAATACGCTGGAACGGGGCTACAGCATCTGTCTGAAGGAAGGGAGATCCCTGCGGGACAGCAGCGACGTCGCTCTCGGCGACGAAGTCGACGTCCGCCTCCACAGGGGGACGTTATGCTGTCAAGTGCGGGAGATCAAGGAGGAAAAAGCGTGATGAGTAAAGAAATGAATTTTGAAGAAGCCGTCAGGGAACTGGAAAAAACGGTAAAAGCCATGGAAAGCGGCGATCTCGGCCTCGACGATCTGCTGGCCGAATTTGAAAAGGGCATCGGTTTGCTGCGTCTCTGCGAAAAGAAACTGGGCGAAGCCGAAGGCAGGATCGCCGTTTTGAGCAAAGAGGAAGCGGCCGTTGTCGATGGGACCGGGGACGGTGATGAAGCGAAGGAAGATATTTTCGCCGGCGAAGCCATGATCCCCGAAGACGAGCTGCCCTTTTGAGGAAGAATGCGATGAAAGACAGTCAAAAAACGCTCCGGGATAAAAAAGAGAAGATCGAAACCTATCTGGCTTCATTGCCCAGAGGTGAGCAGGACCTGCTTCATGACTCGATGGCCTATTCCTTAAACGGCGGCGGCAAACGGCTCAGACCGGCGCTGTTTCTGATCACGGCGGAGCTTTACGGGGATGACGGCGCAAAGCTGATGCCCTTCGCCGCGGCCATCGAAATGATCCACACCTATTCGCTGATCCACGACGATCTGCCCGCCATGGACAACGACGCTTATCGCCGCGGCCGTCTGACCAATCACAAGGTCTACGGCGAAGCTCAGGCGATTTTGGCAGGAGACGGTCTCCTGACCGAGGCCTTTTGGCTGATGGCTTCGCTGAAAGCGGATTATCCCGCCGAACGCGTTGTTTCCGCCATCGCGCTCGCCGGTGATCTCGCCGGCATCGGCGGCATGGTGAGGGGGCAGACCGCCGACGTCGCCGCCGAGGGCAAGGCTTTAAGCCTCGATGAGCTCAAAGCGATCCACAACGACAAAACGGCATCATTGATCCGGCTTTCCCTGATGAGCGCCGCGATCCTGGTCGGCGCCGACGCCGCCGATATCGAAAAGCTCAGCGCTTACGGCCTCAGTCTCGGACTCGCTTTTCAGATCGTCGATGATATCCTCGATCACGAAAGCACCTTTGAAGAGCTGGGCAAGCCCATCGGGTCCGATGAGGAACAGGGAAAAACCACCTACATCACTTTGCTCGGCGCCGAAGGCGCGCGAAAAGCGGCGCGGGAAGCGGCAGAAGCGGCCATGGCCGCGGCGGCCGCTCTTTCCGTCGAAGCCGACGTTCTCGTCGATCTGGCGGAATCGCTGCTTCATCGCAGAAAATAAAAAACAAAAAAAGCGATCCGACGGCTGTTGCCGCCGGATTTTTGTTTTTGTATGATTGTATGAAATGTTTTTTTTATTCGTCGTCAGGCCAATAACCTCTTGCAATCAATGAATAAAAAATGTATAATATAGAAAACAGGTGATGCGGTATTCTAGTCGGCAAATCTTTGTTTGAAAACGGGGCTAAAAATCCGTTAAGGGCATATCGATGAAGTTTCTGGTGTTGGCTTCTTACGCCCAGTTTGGGGCTGATGCTGG
>CACXDX010000197.1 GCA_902766525.1 uncultured Bacillota bacterium
AACGCGTTCGGAATTGCCGCCGTGATAGCCCCAGGCAGTATCAAAATAGTTGATGCCGTGATCAAAAGCGTAAGCCACCATTTCTGCGGTGGTTTTTTCGTCGATGGTGTTGGCGTCTTCGTTGAGCACGGGCAGACGCATGGCGCCGAAACCGAGTGCGGAGAGTTTTTCTCCCCGGAAATTTTTATAGATCATAAAAGTACTCCTTTCAAAGAAAAGATCATTTTTTTGATTGGCTTATAATCATTATAAAGTGGATTACTCCTTTTTTCAAGAAAAAGTCGCCTTCGTTGATGAAGACGACTTGTTCATTATTCTTCAAGTCCCAGTTCTTTGGCGGCGTTTTCACGCATTTTGAATTTCTGGATCTTGCCGGCGGCGTTCATCGGGAAGCTGTTGACAAAGCGAATATAGCGGGGCACTTTATGCCTGGCCATGGAGGCCATGATGTAATCGTGCATTTCTTCTTCACTCATGGTCTGTCCTTCTTTTAAGATGATACAGGCCATGATTTCTTCACCGTATTTTTTGTCGGGAACGCCGATGACCTGAACGTCGCTGACTTTTTCGTGGGTGTAGATGAATTCTTCGATTTCTTTGGGATAGATGTTTTCACCGCCGCGGATGATCATATCCTTTAATCGGCCGGTGATCTTAAAGGTGCCGTCGTCGGCGCGGCAGGCCAGGTCTCCGGAATGGAGCCAGCCGTCTTCGTCGATGGTTTCCCTGGTGGCTCTGGGCATTTTGTAGTAGCCTTTCATGATGTTGTAGCCCCTGGAACAGAATTCACCGTTAACGCCGTTGGGTACTTCTTCGCCGGTATCCGGATCGATGACCTTACATTCCACATGGGGGAAAGCGTAGCCGACGGTCTCCGTTCTCAGTTCAAGGCTGTCGGTCCACGTAGACATGGTACTGCCCGGAGAGGATTCGGTCTGGCCGTAAACGCTGACGATCCCGGTCATATTCATTTCATTGGGATCGGCGGCGCGGCGCATCAGTTCCGGCGGACAACCGCTGCCGGCCATGATGCCGGTGCGCATATGGGAAAAATCGGTCTTGCGGTAATCGGGATGGTTGAACATGGCGATGAACATCGTCGGCACCCCGTGGAAGCAGGTGATTTTTTCCTGATTGATACAGGCGAGAGAGGTTTTTGCCGAAAAATAGGGGATCGGCGAAAGGGTCGTGCCGTGGGTCATGGAGGCGGTCATTGCCAGTACCATGCCAAAGCAGTGGAACATCGGCACCTGGATCATCATGCGGTCTGCGGTGGAAAGTCCCATGCGGTCCCCGATGCACTTCCCGTCATTGACCACGTTGTAGTGGGTCAGCATCACACCTTTCGGGAAACCTGTCGTGCCGGAAGTATACTGCATATTGCAGACGTCGCCGCCGCGAACATTCGCGGCCAGGCGGCGGACCTCCTCAATGGGGACCATATCCGCTCTTTTCATGGCCTGTTCCAGAGTGAGACAGCCGGGCATGGAAAAACCGGTGGTGATGACGTTGCGCAGGAAGGGCAGCTTTTTGCTGCGGAGCGGCTGACCCGCTTTGGTGTCCTTCAATTCGGGGCAGAGCTCGTTGATGATGGCGGCATAATCGGAATCGAGGGCCGATTCGATCATGACGAGGGTATGGGTATCGGATTGTTTAAGCAGATATTCGGCTTCGTGGATTTTGTAGGCGGTATTGACCGTCACCAGGATCGCGCCGATTTTTGTCGTCGCCCAAAAAGTGAGATACCAGGCCGGGACATTTGTGGCCCAGATCGCCACTTTGGAACCGGGCGTTACCCCCATGGAAATCAGCGCGCGGGCAAAAGTATCGACATCGTCTCTGAATTCCTTATAGGTGCGGGTGTAATCCAGCGTCGTATAGCGGAAGGCGTACTGATCCGGGAATTCCTCGACCATGCGGTCGAGGACCTGAGGGAAGGTCTCCTCAATGAGGTCTTCCTTGGGCCAGACGTATTCTCCGCTGCGATCGTGATTATAGTAGAGATGATGCCGTTTGCTGCGGGTATCGTCAAACCGTTCCATATAGGTGATGAAATGAGCAAAGATCACTTCGGCGTCGTCGATTTCATGGAGCCACTCTTTTTTCCATTCCACGGAAATGAATTCATCGTAGTTGATGGAGGAAAGAGCGTCCATAAATTCCTGTATCGGCAAAGTGCCCTCGCCGATGATGCGGAATGTGCCGTCGTCGGCGGAATCACGGAGATGAACATGGCGCACGTAAGCGCCGAGATTTTTAATGGTTTGGTCGGGTGTTTCCCCGGCTTCACGGTAGGGATGATGAACGCTCCAAAGGGCGGCCAGCTCGTCCCTGGCAAAATAATTCATCAAATCTCTGAGACGGCTCGTATCGGCAAATACGTCACAGGTTTTGACGAGGATCTTTACTCGCTTCTCCGCGGCGACATCCAGGAGCTCTCTTAAAACGCGGATGATGCGCTTTTTGTCGTCTTTGCGGGCACGGACGGAGATATAGGGTACGCCGAGATTGGCGGCGCAGTCCAGCATCGCTTTGATCTTTTCGACTTCACTGTCGTCGGGATCGGAAAGATCCAGAGAACTGTCCATACAGGGGATGGACAATTTTTTATTGCGCAGTTCTCTGGCCGTGACGGCGCTGCGGTATTTATGAAAGGGCCCGCCCTTGTCGGTGAGTGCATGATATTTACCTATATTATAGACTTCAATGCCCTGAAACCCGAGGATATCGGCTGTGTTGATCATTTCATCCCAGGTGAGATATTTCCAGCCACGGACGGAAAAGGAAAGCTTCATGGCTCAGTCCTCCTCATAAACGATTTTGTTTAAGGCGTTGACATAGGCGCGGATACTGCTGCCGATGATGTCCGTTGAGATGCCGCGGCCGGAGAAGATTTTCCCTTCGTCGCGGAGTTTGACAATGGTTTCACCCATGGCTTCTCTTCCTTCGGTGACAGCCTGGATCTGAAATTCATCGAGTTCGTAATGGTGCCCGGTGATCTGTTCGATGGCGAGGAAAGCGGCGTCGATGGGGCCGTCTCCGGTCGAAATGCCTTCCATGAGCGTATCGTTTTTCCATAGCTTGATGTGAGCGGTGGCGGTGATGATGTTGCCGCTGTTCAAAACGTAGCTTTCCACCCGATAGGTCGGCGGCACCTGCATGGCGACGGTGGCAACGATGGTGTCGAGTTCCTTGGAACTGACGCTTTCTTTTTTCACGGCGATGCGCAGGAAGGCGTCGTAAACGGTGGCGCTGTCTTCTTCGGAAAGATCATAGCCGAGTTTCTTCACGGCCGCGAGCACGGTTGCCATGTCGTCTCTGCTGTTTAAGGCAACGATCTTGGGTTCGTCTTCGCCGGCGCCGTTGTCGAAGGGAGATTTTTTACTGCGGAAGGTATGGCAGATAAATTCGATTTTTTCCACCGCGCGATGAAGCTCTGTGTGGCGGACACTGCAGGTCGCGGTCAATGCTTCCGCTTTGGCGCCGAGAATGTCGACAACGTTTTTCAGAGAAGCGGTGTGATCTCCGCAGGCCGCTGCTTTGATTTCGCTGACGCCGTTTTCGACGGCGGCGATCATGCAGGCGTCGGCCATGGCCAGATTGTTGTCGCAGAAGAGACCGAGAGAAACATTTTTCAATGAAGGAGCCCCCGCTTCGATTTCTTTGATGAAGCTGACGCATTCGTCGGGGAGGAAGCATCCGGCGGTATCGCAAAGGGTTATCGTCGTCGCTCCGGCATCGATGGCGGCTTCAACGGCTTTCACCACAAAATCTTTTTCGGCTCTGGTGGCGTCGGCGGCGATGAATTCCACGTCGTTCGTATATTTTTTGCAGGCGGCGACCAGTTTTTCGATGATTTTCAGTATTTTTTCGGGTTTTTTGTGGCAAAGATATTCCATTTGAACGGGGCTGACCGGCGTCACAACCTGAAGGCGGAAGGCCTTGGCCTCCTCTAATGCTGCGGCGGCGGTCGTTACCGATTCAACATCCATGCCGACGGGCACGGCAATAATACTGTTTTTTACGGTTGCGGCCAGCGATTTTAAAAGCAGGCTGTCGGTCTCCTTGTTTTCAATGGCATCCAGTTCAATGACGTTGACGTTCAATTGATCCAGGATGCGGCCGAGATCGATTTTTTCTTTAAAGCTCAATTCAAAATCTTTGGCTCTGCCGGAGCGCTTCATGGTGACGTCGCTGATGGAAATGGCGTTCATGATGGATTTCTCTCCTTTGCGGATTTATATGGATAAATAAAAATAATTGGTAATAAAAAAACCCTGAAACGTATGATCGACGTTTCAGGGACGAATATACTCGCGGTACCACCCTGCTTATCCCGTTTCTCACGAAGTGGGATCACTCTCGAACTCAAACAAGTTCAAAGCCTGTAACGGGGCGTCCGTGCTTTGTTACTTGCGGATGATCCGCCGTTCTCAAAGCCTACTCGGGAAGGAGACTGTTTCCCAACGCTGCTTACCGTCTTGCACCGACCGACGGCTCTCTGAAAAGGATCTGCCGGGAACATAATTCCGTCAAAGTATTTAAAGATATTGGAGTAATAATAGCATAAGAAAAAAATATTGTCAATAAATAATTAAAAAAATTTTTTCGGTTTTCTTTAATTGCCGAAAGAATCATTGCAGAGAATCTCGATGCGTTTATCGATTTCATCGAGAGCTTGTTTTCTCTGTTCTTTCGTTTCGGCGCAGGCCAACGACTCATAAAGAGCCTTTCGTTCCTTGCGGATGGCTTTCAATCCCGCGAGCGTATAGGAAAAGCCCATGTAGCTCATGGCGAAACGGTCGGCGGCAAGATCGGCTTCGGAAGGTTCTCCGTTTTTGTTCTTTTCTTCCTCCTCATCCTTGTCTTTGATCAGATCCAGATTATGGATGTGGCCGATTTCACGATACAGCTTGAAGAATGACGTGGCATCTCTGCGTTGGAGTTTCTTCAGAAATTCATCGCTGAAGATGATTTTGTATTGAGGCAGCTCCAACGGTTTCGTTGGCAACAGCGTGACAAAAACTTCATTCATCTCGTATTTTGCCACAAGATGATCATCGACGATCAGTTCACAGCGAAAGGTCTTTTCCGGCGCGGTGACTTCTCCGACGATGGATTTTTGAGGCACGGCGGCTTCAGAGGTAAGAGCGATCTGATAATTGCCTTCATTTTTCATGATGGGCTTCCTTTCTTTTATGGATTCTTAAGGGAATTTTGACGGGTCAAAACCGCGGTATTGAATGATTTCAAAAGCTCCGCTTTTCAAAAGAGATCGAGGTGTCGCGGGAAAGTCGCGGCTTGATACCGTTATCCCGAACTGGGCGTAGGGTGCGGCGATAAGATGAGCACATTGTGTTTCTCCGCTCTTCTCTCCGTGGCCGAATGCTCCCGCGAGAAGGCTGTAGGCAGCGTCGTCATAATTCTTTTCGGCGTAAGATGCGACGGCAGATCCCAGTTCCTCGGCGCGCATCCCTGTTTTTTCCGCAATATCTTCCCGGATTCTTAATTGAATAAAGGAGGGGTACATCCCCCAGTTTTTCGCTTCTACCGTCTGGGCCGGCTCGCCGATGGCAACGGCCTCCAAAAGTGTGTCCTCATCGAGGACGAGAGCGCTGTGGCCGTGACGGTAGAAAAGCGTGTGTGTACTTTTGGTCAGGAGCACGTCTCCGGGGCGCAGATCGTAAAAGACGGCGGTATTTTTTTTATCGATGATTTTTTCGCTTTTGGTGAGCAGTGACAGGATATGACAATCATAGTCGGGAATATCGTAAAATTTTTTCTGTTCGGAAAGGATCAGCTCTTTTTTGTCCTGCCGCTGCCATATGATGTCGATGCAGCTCTGACCGAGGCCGGTCTCGTAAAAGAGCAGTTTATAATCATCATCGTTCAATTTTTCTTTTCGGAGTACGCCGCTGAGGTCGGCAGGCGGGCTTTTGATGATGTCAACGGCCTGCCGTTCGTTGAGAAAGAGCAGCAAAGAGAAGAGGACGGCAGCGATTATCCCGAGAAAAAGGATATGACGTATGAGCCGAAATGTCCGATATTTCATGGATCGACCTTCTTTTTTATTTTACAACGGGAATATAACCCTTTTTCGTTCCGTGGATCGTATAGCCGTATTCATCATATCGTCGAATTGCTTCGATTATCTTTTCATCGATCAATTCCCCGGCGACAAGCAGAGGAGATCCGGGCGGGTAGAGATAAAGCGTCTCGGCTGAAACGTATCCCTTACTTTCCTTTAGTGGGAGCATTTCTTTTTTCGCCTTGAAAGCATCGGTTGGGAGCATCATCTGTTTCCTTTTTTCGAGCTTGATTTCGGGGAAAGATGCTTTCTTTCGAAGCGGCAGTTCTCTGCGCAGATGGGTCACGGATGAAGCGAAGCGGAAGAGATCCTCTGCGTTGTCGTAGACGGAAGTCAGGGCAAGAACATAGGCGGCAGTACTCATCTCGATTTCGATATGAAAATCGTGAAGGAGTTTTTGACGGAGGTCTCCGCCGGAATAGCCGTTAAAGCCGAAAACGAGCTTGGAAATATCGTAGCCAAAAATATGCTCGTTATTTTTGAAAAGACAGGTTTCGGCCAATCCCTCAATGGTTGCGCGAACTTCCGCAAGAGCTTTGAGATAGGGCGGAAACAAAACCGTTCCCTGCTGCTCCATCAGACGCAGACATTCAACGGCTGAGGCGATCAGCAGATGAGAAGGGCTGGAAGACTGATAGCATTGAAGGGCGAAGCGGAGACGATCCTTGTCTGCGCTGTCGCTTTTGACGTGTAACATGGCTGTCTGTGTCAGGGCGGGCAGCGTTTTATGCAGACTTTCGACAACGATGTCGGCGCCTTCACTCAAAGCGTCGGCGGGGAAGGCTTCGCAAAAGCGGAAATGTCCGCCGTGAGCCGCGTCGACGATGAGCACAGCGTGGTGTTTGTGAACGATATCGGCGATGGCACGGATATTGGAAACAACTCCTTCATAAGTCGGAGAAACGATAAAAACCGCCTTGGTTTCGGGGTGATGCTCCAGCATGTTTTCGACATTCTTCGGGGAAATGCTCCCGTCGATATGGAGCGGAGAGATTTTCGGGGGTTCAACCCAAAGGGGGCGAAGTCCCAATATCGTAACGGCATTCAGCGCCGATTTATGACAGTTGCGGGGAAGAAGAATCGTATCATGATGGTCGCATACCGCGGTGATCGCGCTTAAGATGCCGCAGGAAGAACCGTTGACGAGGATAAAACTCTCATCGCTGCCGCAGAGAGCCGCTGTTTCTTCCATGGCTTCTTTGATGATCCCGGTTGGATGGTGGAGATCGTCAAGGGCTGTTGTCTCGGTAACGTCGAATTTGGCGATTCCTCCCATATAGCCGTTTTTGCGTTTGTGACCCGGCATATGCATGGGAAGTATGTCCGAATTTCCGTATTGGCGAAGCAGATCAAAATAAGAACGCATGGTATTCTTCTTCTTTCTTTTTTTATTATACTTCTTTTTCTTTTTCTTCTCTGCGGTCCCGGGCTTCGCTGACTTTCAGCATGATGGCGTTTTCAATACGGCGGCGATGGAGCTTGCATCCGTATTCATAGACGCCGTCGAGATGTCCCGTGGCATGAAAGGCATTGGCGACGCATCCGCCGGAGCAGAAAAAGCGGGCGAAACAATCATCGCATTCTTTGTGGGCGTAGACGTTGCAGCTTTTGAATTTTCGGCGCAGTGTCTCATTGGTAATGCCCCGATCTACGCTGCCTATGCAAAAACGCGGATCTCCGACAAATTGATGGCACGGATAGAGATCACCCTTAGGAGTTACCGCCATATATTCGCTGCCGACGCCACAGCCGGAGATACGCTTGATGATGCAGGGGCCGCCCTGAAGATCAAGCATATAGTGGTAGAAAGTAAAAGGCTTTCCCTCTTTGCGGCGGCAATCCATTTCTTTGCCGAGGGCGTCGTACTGCTCAAGCAAAATCGGCAATTCCTCATCTCCGAGAGCGTAATCTTCTTCGGGAGCACAGACCACGGGTTCCATGGAGACTTCCGAAAAACCTTCGGCGACCATGTGCAGTATATCCTTAAAGAAGTCCGGGTTATATTTTGTGTAGGTGCCGCGGATATAATAATTCTTGTTGCCGCGGGCTTCAACGAGTTTTTTGAATTTGGGCAGGATCAGATCGTAGCTGCCTTTTCCGTTGATCGTTTTACGGAAGTGATCGTTGACTTCGGGGCGGCCGTCCAAACTCAACACGACATTGCTCATTTCCCTGTTGCAAAAGTCGATCACTTCATCGTCGATCAGCAGACCGTTTGTTGTCAGCGTAAAGCGAAAGTTTTTATTGTGTTCTTTTTCCTGAGAACGGGCATAGGCCGTCAAATCTTTCACGACGCCAAAATTGATCAGAGGTTCCCCTCCGAAAAAGTCAACTTCCAGATTGCGGCGTGTGCCGGAGTGAGCGATCAGAAAATCAAGAGCTTTCTTTCCCGTTTCAAAGGACATCAGCGCTTGTTCTCCCTTATATTTCCCCTGTCCCGCGAAACAGTAGGTACAGGCCAAATTGCAGCTGTGAGCCACATGAAGACAGAGCGCCTTGATGACGTCGTCCCTCTTTTTGATATCGTTGGCAACGGAGCGGAAACGGTCCTCGCTGAAAAGCAGCCCTTTTTCGATCAATGTTTCGATGTCGCGGAATATTTCTTCCACGTCGTCGCCGGAAATATCCTTGTACTTTTTCAGAATTTCATCTTTGATTTGTTCTTTGGGCTTTTTTTCGTAGAGAGCGATAACGTCATAGGCGACTTCATCCACGTCGTGGACGGCACCGGAATGGACGTCGAGGACGATATGAAAGCCGTTTTTCTCAAATAAATGTACCATGGTTTCCCTTTCTCGGATAAAACAAAATCGCCGCCCGCGGGTAACAGCGCTGCGGCGATTTTTTCTGATGAAAGCGATCGGATGCATTTGCCCGAGATATCATTTTGGGCGGACGATTGGATCCGATCTGAAATCCTTCGGGCTTATTCGCAATCTTTAACCTGTTCGCACTGCTGATTGGCAATACCGCAGGAGGTTTTGCAAGCGGATTGGCAGGAAGTCTGACATTCGCCGCAGCCGCCTTTCAGTGCCGAAGCCGTCAGGTCTCTCGTTTCCAGAGTAGAGATTCTCTTCATGATCGTACCTTCTTTCTCTCGCTGTTAAAATCTGTATTTTTATTATAC
>CACXDX010000198.1 GCA_902766525.1 uncultured Bacillota bacterium
CCCAAAGCGAAAAAACCGATCGCGCCCGGGGATGTCGAAAGACTGAAAAAAGCGCTGTGTCGAAGAGAAGCGAAACATATTCCCTCAAAAGTCAGTGTTACTTCTTTGCTGCCGGAGGGAGCATGGGAAAAGAGCCGCTCGCTTTTGAAAACACCGCGCTTTCTTGCCGGTGACGTCCGGCTGAACGCCGCGGAAAAAGGTACTCTTTTCCATTTGATCATGGAGCGGATCCCCCTGGAAAAAACGTGGGATCGGAAAAGTCTCGAGGCAGAGATATCCGCCATGGCCGCTGCCGGACAGATTGACGAGGAATCTTTGAATAGCCTGAACCTCGACGCGATCCTCACTTTTTTGAGCAGTAAATACGGAACGGAGCTGAGAACCGCCAAAACGATCAGAAGGGAACTTGCCTTTGTCTGCGGTTTTCCCGCGGGAGAGCTTTTCCCCGAAGAAGAAGGGGAGGAGCGGATCGTAACGCTTCAGGGCGCCGTCGATCTGCTCTACCGAAGAGAAAGCGGAGAATGGGTTTTGCTGGATTATAAAACAAACGATCTGCGGGTCTGCGGAAAAGAGGCTTTTTTGGCAAAATACCGACGCCAGATGGAATTGTACGCCGCGGCTTTACAGCGCGTTTTCCATATCGACGTCAGCGAAAGAGTCTTTTATCTGACCTCGATGGGGGAATTTCTGCTCTGCTGATTTCGGGGTAATGATGTTGAAACGGCCGACATATTTTTTTAAAAAAAGATATGAGGCGGTTGTATGGCAAAAAGATTTGAAAAAATTCGCGATAAGATTCTCGATTCGGAAAACGCGTCGCTGCTTTTTGACTGCGGCGGGCTGCGTTTGATGATTATATGCAGTATTATTTTGCTGCTTTTGTACAGTCTTGTTTTTCATCATTTTGTGATCATCCTCGTGCTTTTGCTTCAGGTTGTTGCGTTGATGGGAACTTTTACGTAAGAAAGGAGATCTCAATGAAAATCAAATTTTTGGGACACAGCGCTTTTTTGATCGAAGGCAGTAAAAATCTGCTTTTCGATCCGTTTCTCACCGATAACCCCGTTGCCGCCGCAAAGCCCTATGATCTGCATCCCGATTTTATTCTGGTCAGTCACGGTCACAGCGATCATTTTGCCGACGCTCTCGATATCGCCAAGGCAAACGATGCGACCATCATTTCCGTCAACGAGCTTGCGCTTTACGCCATGCGCCGCGGCGCGAACGCTCACCCCATGCACATCGGCGGCGGTCAGCGCTTTGCTGAGGATCTCTATGTAAAGCTGACGACGGCGCTGCACGGGAATGCTTTGATTGAGGAAGGGCTCAGCCAATATCTCGGTGTGGCATGCGGTTTTATTGTTAAGATGGACGGCAAAACGATCTATTTCGCCGGGGATACGGCCCTGACCTACGATATGAAAGCCGTGATCGGCGATTTTCATCGGATCGACGTTGCGCTCATCCCCATCGGTGATAATTATACGATGGGCCCCGATGACGCCCTCAAAGCCGTTGAATGGCTGAATCCCCGCATCGTGATCCCGATGCATTACAATACCTTCCCCCTTATTGCCCAGGACGGACAGGCATTCGCCCAAAAAGTCGAGAAACTCTTTCCCGAGAAGAAAGTCTTTGCTCTTGAACCGGGACAGATTCTGGAATTGTAAAAAACGATGCTGCCGATACGGCAAATGCTTAATGACAGAGCGATTTCAAATCGCTCTGTTTTTTTGATATATAAGCATATCTTGTTGAACACAGGGAAAAACGATGTTGAAAGTATAATCGATTTACAGTATAATATAATTTAGTTTATTATGCGTTTCGGGAGAATGACCATGGCTTATCAGATCTGTGAAATTCGTGTCGGATCTTTTTTTGAAGAAGAGATCGTGTCATTATTGAATGATCTCGGCGCCGAAGGTGTCTCCGTAGAAGGGGATGTCCTCATAGCCGATGCCGTTCATGAGGGCAGGGCCGAGATTTGGGACGAAGAACAGATCCATCCCGAAAACAGTGATCTCATCGTAAAGGGATTTTTCGGCGTCGAACATTTTGAAGATGAAAAAGATCAGATCATTGCCTCGCTTGAACTTTTTAACTTGATCCATGAAAAGGCGGCTGATTTTCGATTTTATTTGCTCGAAGATAAGGTCTGGCAGGATAAGTGGAAGGAATACTACAAACCCTTTCGTGTCGGTGATCATCTCGTGATCAGACCTTTCGGCCTTGATTACGACGCCGCCGCGGAGGATATCGTTATCGATATCGATCCCGGCCTCGCTTTCGGTACGGGAAATCATCCCACCACCGCAGGAGTGCTTTCCCTTTTGGAAAAGACCGTCAAAAGCGGCGATGTCGTTCTCGATTGCGGCTGCGGAACCGGGATCTTAGCCGTTGCCGCCGCGAAACTCGGCGCGCGGTCAACCTACGCCGCGGATATCGATCACGACGCGATCCTGGCAACGGTAAAAAATATTCGAATCAATCATTTGTTCGGGAAAGTCGAGGTTTTTCTCAGAGACGTCACGAAGAGGCCGCTTTGGCATTTGGCTCCCTTTGATCTCGTCATTGCCAATATCGTTGCCGATGTGATCATTCCGCTTCTTCCTTCTGTCGCTCCTTTGCTGAAAAAAGACGCCAAGCTGATCTGCGGAGGGATCATTTCCGATCGTTTTGAGGAAGTGGAAAATGCGCTCACTGCTTACGGTTTTCATATCGAAAAGATTTTGAGAGAAGGCGATTGGGTCACGCTGCTCGCGGAAAGGAACGATTGATGCAGACTTTTCAGATCGAAAAAGAGAATATCCGCGATCATTTCATCGATGTTACCGGTGAAGTCTGCCATCATCTGACCAGAGTTCTGCGCGTTCAAAAAGGGGAAAGCCTTCGCTTTTCCGATGGCAGAAACTATTATTGCGGCAATGTGTCCGAGCTGTTTAAAGACAGGGTCGTCGTCGCTATCGA
>CACXDX010000199.1 GCA_902766525.1 uncultured Bacillota bacterium
ATCCTCTTCCAAAATTTCTTTTAACGTATGTCCGCTTTCTTCTATGATTTTTCGTAAAGCATCCGATGCCACGCCGGCGAAAACCGACGCGTCTTTTTTCATCAGTTTTATCGTTTCGTTCCCGAGCGCAACCGGACATTTCTCCGATTTACCGAGTATATTCCCTTTGCCGTCATCAGCGCGAACCGGAAGGATCAGCGCATCGGCGCCAAAAAGACATTTTTGAAGAGAGAGGTTCTTTGTATCTTCTTCGTTTTCCAGGGCAAACCCTGCGATATCATATCCCTGAAATCGAAGCGTCTCGGCGACGATTGCCTCACGTCGATCCCCTCCGATTATGGCAATTTTTTTCATTTTTTTATTCTCCGGTCAAAGATCTCTTTTATACAGTATGGTTTTCAAACCATACTGTGCCTGTCTTTAAGCAAATAAAAAGAATCCGGTCTCAAAAAGAGACCGGATCAGATAAAATAGAATCCGAATTATAAAATATTTTCCAATCCGTAGACGAGACCCGGCGTCAGATCGGAAATTGCCCGAATGGCAAGCAATAAACCGGCAACAAAAGATTCTCGGCTCATGGAATCATGTCTGATGGTCAATGTCTGACCTTTTCCTCCGAAAATAACTTCCTGATGAGCGACGTATCCGGGCAAACGCACGCTGTGAACGCGCATACCTTCATATTCTCCGCCGCGTGAACCGGGAATCTTTTCAATCTCATCGGCTTGTCCCTGATAGATCTTTTCCCGGTTGGCAGCCATCATTTCCAAGGTTTTCACAGCCGTACCCGATGGAGCGTCTTTTTTCTGATCATGATGAAGCTCAATTACTTCCACATTGGGAAAATAGCGGGCGGCGCGGGCAGCAAAATCCATCATCAATACCGCTCCCAAAGCAAAATTCGGCGCGATGAAAGCTACTCGTCCGGCTTCTCTGGCTGCCTCGTCGATTTTTTTCAAATCTTCGGCGCCGAGTCCCGTTGTGCCGACAATAACATGCTTTTTTAAAGCCAATACGCTCATGACATTTTCCTTCACCGCAGAAGGTGATGTGAAATCGACAACGATATCAGGCTGTTTTTTCATGATCATTTCATCGAGATCGCCGTCGATCTTCAATCCATCCACGGCGGCAATTTCTTTACCGATACCGCAAACGTCCATCGCGCCGACAACTTCGATGTCATCAACGGCGGCAACGCCTTCAATCATCGATCTTCCCATCTTTCCCTCAGCACCTAAAAAAGCAATTTTCATCATCATAACCTCCACATCTCTGTTCTCTCATCTTTTACTTGCCGTTGCGATAAAAAGGCTCCTTAGAGATCATAATCACCTCATCGCCGATTTTTACCACATCATCCCATGCGATAACGGCAGCACCTTCGCTGACGATCTCCCGGGGGAAGCTCCTCATCGGCGGCAGCAGTAATGATTCGATTTTTCCGGTCTCTTCATCAACCATTAAATCAACATCACCGACGGAGCCGATCACTCCGCCGCTGTCAATATCGATAATTACCTTCCCCGTCAACTCAGAAAAAAGCATTTTGTCCCCTCCCTTTTACAGAGCAGTATACTCTTGGGGAAAGTATATGAACGATTCACATTCCTGTATGACCGAAACCGCCTTCTCCGCGCTCCGTTGCGTCAAGACTGTCACACACCTGCAAAATACCACGGAAATACGGAGCAAGAATACCCTGGGCAATTCTCATTCCACGCTCAACAATAAAATCTTCTTCTCCCAGATTAATGAGAATAATTTTGACTTCACCCCGATAATCACTGTCTATCGTTCCCGGGGCGTTGAGAACCGAAACCCCTTTCTTTGCCGCAAGTCCGCTGCGGGGTCGAACCTGCAGCTCTGTACCTTGAGGCACGGCAAAACGCAATCCGGTCGGGATCATTGCGGTTTTACCGGGATTGATAACGATTTTTTCTTCATTGGCCGCAAAAAAATCAAAACCGGCTGCGCCTTCCGTTTGATAGGAAGGCAGCGGTAAATCTCCGTAAGACGGCAAAAGCTCTATTTTTACATCGAGCATGGATATGATTCGTTCCATCTGTTTCTCCTTTAAATCTGCCTTATTTGCCTCTCAAAACAGCTTTGGCAAAACATTCTCTCCGAAAAATCCGATCGGCACAGGCTGCAATATCATCGTTGCCGACGGCGTCGATCCCGGAAACGATTTCCTCGATGGGGATGTAACGGTGAAAGAAAAGTTCATTGCGGCCGAGACGATTAAGCCGGCTGCCGAGACTGTCCACAGAAAGGCGCATCGCACCGTTGATCTGCTGTTTGATATGATTGAGCCGTTCTGTGGGAATCCCTCTTTTCTTCAAATCAAAGCATCGATTTAAACATAGTTCTTCAACTTCCTTACCGCGATTCGGCGCCGTTCCCGCATAAATCGTCAGCATCCCGCTGTCCTCATAAGGTGTAAGAAAGGAATACACCGAATAAGAAAGAGCCAGCTCCTCGCGGATTTTTTGGAATAATTCCGATGATGCGCCGCCGCCGAGATATTCGTTTAACAGCACTGCGCTGTAATAGTGTTCATCAAAGATCGAACAGGAAGAAAAAGCAATGGCGATATGTTCCTGGGCGATATCCTTTTGAAGGGAACATGTCCCTCCGTGAAAAACGGGAATTTCTTCTTTTTCTTTTTTTCCCTGTCCTCCAAAGGATGAAAAACAATGCTCGGCTTCGGCCAGAATTGCCTTGATATCAAAATTGCCGACGACGGCAAAAACCGTGTTTTTCGGCGTATACATTTCTTTACGATAAGACAGCAGAATATCACGGGAGAATGCTTTGACCTGTTCCTCGTAACCGAGAATCGGCCTGCCCAGCGCGTGATTTTTCCAACAAACCTCATTCAATTTGTCGATAACAAGATCCTCGGGGCTGTCCTCATAGAGATTAATCTCTTCCAAAACAACATTTTTTTCTTTTTCCAGCTCTTCTTCATCGTAGACCGAATGAAGAAACAAATCGGAAAGAACATCCATGGCAAGAGCATAATCTTCTTTGACAACATGACAATAGAAATTTGTATATTCTTTCGTGGTATAAGCATTGAGCTGTCCGCCGCGATTTTCCAATACCTCGGCCAATTCACGGGCACTGCGTCTCTCGGTACCCTTAAAATTCATATGTTCAAGGAAATGGGAAATACCGGCAAGCTGCGCGGATTCATGGCGGCTGCCGGCTTTGACCCATATGCCCATTAATACTGACTGAGCATAATCTATTTTTTCGGCAACGATGGTCAAACCGTTTTTCAACGTATATTTTTCAATCATTCTTCTTTATCTTCTCAGCTTTATCTCTGATTATCTCGGAAACAGTTACAGGTGAAAGGTTTTTGTCTTTCAATACCGCAAGGATCTCCGGCAGCGCGGCAAGGGTATTTTCCGTCGGATGCATGAGAATAATGGAGCCATCTTCCGTTTTCTTTGCAACGCGATCTACAATGATTTCGGGTGACGGCTTCTGCCAGTCGATCGTATCCACGCTCCAAAGGATGAGATTATAACCCTTGTCTTCGGCAGCGTGTATAATGTTGTCATCGATTTCTCCGGCGGCCGGGGCAAAAAGATCTGTCCTGACATGAAGTGTCTCTTCGATAATCTTTTCAGCGGCATCTATATCCGCACAGTTTTCCTCGTAATTCATATTACCGGGATGAAGATGCTTCAAACCGTGATTTCCGATTTCCATATCGGCGTGTCTGATCATCAGAGCAATCTCGGGATATTTTTCCGTCCAGCGTCCGGTCAGAAAGAATGTTGCTTTGGCCTCGTTTTTTTCCAAAACTGAAAGGATGTCGGGAATGTAATTTTCTCCCCAGTCAACATTAAAACAAAGCGCCGCGCGATGATATCCGCTGATACCGTTATAATAAGGTGAAGAGGCTCTTGCCTCGTTTCCACGCAGCAAAACAGAAAAAACAATAACGGTCAAAAATACCAGTACGCAAACGAGGAAAAAAAGACGGATTTTTTTGTGTATAATCATAGAGTGCCCCCTTTCTACAAAATATTATCGCAAAAAGGGAGCATTTATGACGAATTCTTTATCGCTCAGCAAAAAATGCTGCATTCCGCCGCAAATCCGAAAGCGCTATCAAAGCATTATTTCAAAAGCTCTGCGGCTTTGGAACCATGGAAACTTTCATGAATATTTTCGGGAATACCGTCGGCGACGGCGGCTTTACGGGAAAGCTTAACCTTACCGGAAGGATCAATGTTGATCACTTTAACGGCGATTTTATCGCCTTCCTTCAAAAGATCGGTCACTTTTTCAACGCGTTTTTTCATCAATTCGGAAATATGAACCATACCGTCTTTTCCCGAGATATCAAGGATTCCGGGGATGATTTGAACAAAGGCGCCGAAATCGGCAATCTTTACGACGGTTCCTTCATAAATTTTACCGAGTTCCACATCTTCAACGATTGCTTCAATGATCTTCAGCGCAGCTTCACCCTTCTGGGCGTCAACCGAGGCGATGTAAACGGAACCGTCATCTTCCACATCGATTTTAGCGCCGGTTTCTTCCACAATACGTTTAATGGTCTTTCCGCCGGAACCGATGATTTCACGGATCTTATCGGGATGAACTTTTGTATTGAGAATACGGGGAGCATACCGGGAAAGCTCGGCTCTCGGTTCGCCGATGACATCCAGCATTTTGCCGAGGATGTGCATTCTGCCTTTTTTGGCCTGAGCCAAAGCTTCAACAAATACTTCTCTGGTAATACCGGCGATCTTCATATCCATCTGGATTGCCGTAACACCTTCGGACGTACCGGCAACTTTAAAGTCCATATCACCCAAAGCGTCTTCAAGCCCCTGAATATCCGTAAGGATCGTAATATCATCCTGATCTTTGATCAGACCCATGGCAACGCCGGCAACAGGCGCCTTGATGGGAACACCGGCATCCATCAGCGAAAGCGTACTGGCGCAGACACTGCCCATGGAAGTGGAACCGTTAGAGGCAATGGCTTCGGAAACGAGACGCAGAGCATACGGGAATTTTTCCTCAGAGGGAATCATCGGCAGCAATGCTTTTTCGGCAAGAGCGCCATGACCGATTTCTCTGCGGCCGGGACCTCTCATCGGACGGGCTTCACCGACGCTGTAAGGCGGGAAATTATAATGATGCATATAGCGTTTGGAATCTTCGATGCCGAGACCGTCAAGGATCTGTTCATCACTGAGCGAACCCAACGTACATACATTCAATATCTGAGTCTCACCGCGGGTAAACATCGAGGAGCCGTGGGTACGGGCCAGAA
>CACXDX010000200.1 GCA_902766525.1 uncultured Bacillota bacterium
GATATGAGCCGCTTTGATCCGGATACCTTCATACGTGACAGTAATTTGGGCAACACTACCGATTTTTACGCGTCTCTTTTGGAATTCCTGGCGGAATACGAAAAGATGCTGAATAAGAATACGGTCATCATCATTTTAAGCGATACCAAGACCATCAAATACAAAGAGGCGGCGGAACGGATCGGCGAGATCCGGCGCCGTGTTAAAGATATCATGTGGCTGAATCCGATGAAGACCTATGACTGGATCCGTTACAGTCAGACAAAGGCCTTTCTGCCTCATGTTTCTATGGTGGAGGCCTCTACCATCGATACGCTGATGAAAGCATTAAAGGATCTGTAAAAAACGATTAAAAATAAGGAAGAATGAAAAAGGAAGGTGTAACCATGCCGAAATACAGCTTTAAATGCAAGGAATGCGGTGAAGAATTTACCGTAAAATGCGTTTATGAGGAAAAATGGGACAGTAAATGCCCGAAGTGCGGTTCTCAGGAAAAGAAAGAAATTTACAAGCCCCTCGGTTTTGAGCGCGTTCAGTCTATTACGGAACGGATGGGCTTTGAAGTTCCGCCTCCCGGTCATTATTTCGGTGAAAAATAAGGGTTGACAAATGCTGCGGCCTGTCATATAATTGTACTGTTACAACCGCGTCTTTTGCGCTTTTAAGAGGTCTCGGCCCGCGTGAAAGAGCGAGGATCAACGGAGGTTTACTATGTACGCAATTATCGAAACCGGCGGCAAACAGTATAAAGTTGCCGTTGGCGACAAAGTCAAGGTCGAAAAGCTCGAAGCCGAAGAAGGCGGCGAAGTCGTTTTTGACAAAATCGTTGCAATCGGCGGCGAAGAAGGCCTTAAAGCCGGCACGCCCTATGTTGAAGGCGCCAAAGTTGTCGGTGAAGTCACGGAACAGGGCAAACACAAAAAAGTGGTTGTCGTTCACTACAAACCCAAAAAGAACATCCGTAAAAAGAACGGTCACAGACAGCCCTATACGGAAGTTCTCGTTAAAGAAATCGTATAACAGGAGGTGGGATTTTAAATGGCACATAAAAAAGCAGGCGGTAGTTCCAAAAACGGTCGCGACAGCAATCCTAAAATGCTCGGTCTCAAGAGACATGATGGTCAGTTCGTTACGGCTGGCAGCATCATCGTTCGTCAGCGGGGGACGAAATTCCACCCCGGCAATAACGTCGGTCTGGGCAGAGACGATACCCTTTTTGCCAAGATGGATGGATATGTCAGCTTTGAAACAGTCAGCCATACCAGAAAGCAGGTCAGCGTTTATTCCGAACGTGCCTGATTGAGGATGATGGTTGAAAGGCTTCTTCTTTGAAGAAGATTGAATATGTTACACGAAACCGGAGCAGAAACCTGCTCCGGTTGCTTTATAGACATAGAGAAAGGAGGCGCGCGATGGCAAAGCGGAAAAAAGGATTTCGTTGGCAAAAGACGGCGCCGGGGAAAAAATTGGTCATCAGCGGAAAGAGGCTGAGAAAGAGCGGCAAAAAGTTGGGCCGTGCGGTGAAAAAAACCGGTTTTGACAGTAAGATCGTTCTCGAAAGCGGCGGCAAAAACGCCCTCAAGGGAGCGAAAACATTATTGAACTCCGGCAAAAAAACGGCCGAGAGCGGTGTCAAGCTGAAGCAGGGGATCCGTCAGAAGACGGAAAAAGATCGCAAAGGCCTGAAGAGAGAAGCTCTTTTGCGTAAGACGGTGAAAAAGACCGGGAAAAATAACAAACTGACCAAAGCGGTTCGCGCGGTTTCCTTTGCTTCCGGCGCCGGCCGCATCGGCGGTTACGGTTTGCGCGCCGCTCGTCTCGGGAATAAGATCTATCAGGATTGGCAAGCCCCCGGCGAAAGTGAAGAACAGCAAAAATGAGTTTGCCGATCAAGGAAAAAAGGAGAACGGGACATGTTTTATGACAGAGCGAAAATATTTTTAAAAGCCGGTGACGGCGGAAACGGCCTCGTCTCTTTTCGGCGGGAAAAATATGTTCCCCAGGGCGGTCCCAACGGCGGTGACGGCGGCAGAGGCGCCAGCATCTATCTTATCGCCGATCACAATTTGCGCACTTTGCTGGATTTCAAAATGAAACAGCACTATAAAGCCGCCAAGGGAGAAAATGGGCAAAACAGCAACAAGGTCGGAAAATCCGGCAAAGACCTTTTTCTCCATGTTCCTCTCGGAACCGTTGTTCGCTACGACGGGGAAGAGGCTGTCATTGCCGATCTGGTCAGCGACGGTCAGAAAGTCTGTGTTGCCAAAGGCGGCCGCGGCGGCCGCGGAAATGCCCGTTTCGCTTCAAATCGTGATAAAGCGCCGGAAGTGGCGGAAAAAGGTGAACCCGGAGAAGAAGTTTGGGTAAGGCTGGAGCTCAAAGTTTTGGCCGACGTCGGTCTCGTCGGGATGCCCAATGCCGGAAAATCGACGCTGATCTCCCGCGTTTCATCGGCAAAGCCGAAAATCGCGGATTATCCCTTTACGACGCTGGAGCCGAATCTCGGCATCGTTGATCTCGGGGATGAACGCACCTTCTGCATTGCCGACGTGCCCGGTCTCATCGAAAACGCCCACAGCGGCGTCGGTCTCGGTCATCATTTTCTTCGTCATCTGGAACGAACCAAAGTTCTGATCCATCTGATCGATATGTCCGGTCAGGAAGGCAGGGATCCTCTGGAGGATTTCGGCATCATCAGTGAAGAACTGAGAAAATACAAGGAAGAGCTTTGGCGGAAACCGCGGATCATTGCCGCCAATAAGATGGACTTGCCGGAAAGTGAAGAGAATCTTGCCCGTTTGAAAGAAAAATTCGGGGAGGAATTTGAAATATTTCCCATTGCCGCCGCAGCCGGCGGTGATCTCAGCCCTCTGCTGAACCGCTGCTATGAGATCATTCAATCCGCGCCCGTCGCCGAGGTACGCAGCGAGGAGGAGATCAAAGTTACGACCTTCACGCCGCGTGAACCCTTCAGCGTGCGCAAAGAGGATGATGGCGTCTTTATTGTGGAAGGGCCGGAAGTCAAAAAATGGATCGCCATGACCGATTTCGGCAATGAAGCGGCGGTTCGCAGACTTCAGCGCATTTTTAAAGCGATGGGACTTGACCGGGGATTGCGCGATGCCGGTGCGCGGCACGGCGATACCGTTATCGTTTATGATTTGGAATTTGATTTTTCCGATTAAAGGAGAAAGGAGTTTTTTCGGCTATGCTGACGGGAAAACAAAAGCGCTTTTTGCGCAGTAAAGCCATGACCATGGATGCTCTTTATCAAATCGGTAAGGAGGGACTTTCCGACGCGTTTGTCGCTCAGATCGATGACGCGCTCGAAGCGAGAGAGTTGATCAAAATTAAGATCCTGAAAAATTCTCCGGAGATCGCCGCGGAAGTCGGCGCGTCTCTCGCTGAGGAACTCGGCGCGGAAGTGGCGCAGATCATCGGTCATACGGTGGTGCTGTATCGAAAATCCGAAAAGAAGCCCCGGATCGAATTGCCCTGAGGTTAAGGCTGTCTTTATGAAAACGCGCGGTCGCTTTTTGGTAATCATCGCGGGATCCTTTTGGGGGTTTACCGGTCTCTTCGTTCGACGGCTGACGGGCTTGGGCCTGATGCCCATGGAAATCGCTTTTCTTCGTTTGCTGGTGGCATTAACGATCCTCAGCTGTTATCTGCTGATCGGACGCAGGAGAGATATTGTTTCCGTAAAGGGAAAAGACCTGCCGGTCTTTATTGCCGCCGGTCTTGTTTCGCTGACGTTTTTTAATTTCTTTTACTTTAATTCCATCGTTTATTCCACGGTGGCGGTAGCAGTCTGTCTGTTGTATACGGCTCCCGCTTTTGTGGTGCTGCTTTCGGCGATCTTGTTTCATGAGCGCATCACCGTGCGGAAGGCCGTTGCCCTCATGATCATTTTCGGCGGCTGCGTCTGCGCCAGCGGTGTGTTTATCGGAGATCAGATGATCTCGCCCCGAGGATTTCTCTTCGGTATCGGTTCCGGTATTTGCTTTGGGATGTTCAGTATTTTCAGCCGTGTTTTGATGAACAGAGGCTATGAAGCGCTGACCGTGACCTTTTTTACCCTTGCCGTCGGTACGATAGGCACTGCCTTTTTCGTGGATATTCCGGCTTTGTTCGCGGCGCTGACCCCGACGATCATTTTATACGGTATCGGCATCGGTGTCTGCTGCAGCTTTTTGCCCTATCTGCTCTATCCGGCCGGGCTGAAACATTTGGAAACGGGTGAGGCGGCCATGCTGGTCACTTCGGAACCGCTTACCGCCGCCGTTGTCAGTGTTGTCCTTGTCGGTGAGCCGCTGACCTTTTCGGTGGCGACGGGGATCCTTCTGATCGTCGGCGGAATCGTCGTGATGAATCTTCACCGCAAGAGTGCCGCGGAAAAATAAGATTTTGTCGATGAAAAAAACAGAGAGGAAGAGTGAACAGCTTGAAAAAAAGAACAATGGAAATCGTTTATCGTGTGCATAACGGTCTGTATGTAAATTTGACCAATCGCTGTTCTTCATCTTGTACTTTTTGTCTGAGGCAGATGATGGATCGCGTCGGTGAGAGCGATCCTTTGTGGCTGGAACATGAGCCCGACTTTGAAGAGGTGAAAGAGGCCTTCGCTCCATGGGATCTTTCCCGCTATGATGAGATCGTCTTTTGCGGTTTCGGTGAGCCTACCTGTGCGCTGCCCGTCCTTCTGCAAACGGCCGCGTGGCTGAAAAGCGTTTGCGATCTGCCCCTGCGTCTCAATACCAACGGTCAGGGGAATCTCATCAACGGCAGGGATATCAGTGATGATCTGGCTCAGGTTCTCGACGCCGTATCCGTTTCTCTGAATCATCCCGACCCCGAGCGCTATCAGGCCATCGTCCGAAGCCGTTTCGGAGAGGAGGCCTATCCTTCGATGCTGCGTTTTGCCGCGGATTGTGTGAAAAAAGGTCTCGCCGTGACTTTTACGACGGTTGATACGACCATCACAAAAGCGGAAGAAGA
>CACXDX010000201.1 GCA_902766525.1 uncultured Bacillota bacterium
TGATTAAAAAATCTCACTGTATCGTTTCGCCAAAGCGAAGCCTTTATTCTGATAGTCCTCTCCGAAGAGATCACGTACACGAACGGCATAGCGAAATGATTTATCTTCAAGCTTTCTTCGCTGATAAGCGAGGTTGGCCGAAATCCCCCGATCATCATCAAACTCACGGTAAAAGTCCGCCATATCATCGAGCACCTCGGCCGCGGCGGTCACGATATGGATCAGCGTTCCGTTCTCATTTTCGATCATGATCTCTTCTTCGGCCAGGGCGGCGGCGCGCTTCATGTTTTCAACGGCCCGGATCTGAGCTCTTTCACAAAATGTCGTCGCTTCCGCGGCGGTCAGAAAAATGATGAGGAGCTCAAGGAAACGGATATCTTCTTTGAAAATGCCGAGTTCACAAAGGGGATTGAGATCGATCATACGCAGCTCGATATGGTCGATGCCTTCTCTTTCCATATTTTCCAGCGTATTCTCCCCTTTCGGCTTGACGCGCACGGGGTAATAAAGTTCGGCGGCGGAAATCAGTTTTCCCTCATCGATATACCCCCGGATTTTCCGGGTATACGCATCCGGTGAGTCATAATCCATGAGCGGGATGAAATCGTTCCAATAACCGATTTCACTGCAGCGCGGGGAAGCGTAGCGCCCTTTCAGCGCGGGACTCAGAAAAGAGTCGTCCCACACGGGGCTGGCGGCAAACAGATATACGAGAAGCCAGCTGTTTTTTGTGAGCTTGGCTGCGAGATCGAGATATATCGCGTCTCTTTTCGTCCGCGCCGTCTCTTTATCCGCTCCGGAAAACAAAGTCCGCCAAAATTCATCGGTAAAAGAATAATTGAAATGAATGCCGGAATAGAGCATCAGTTTCTTTCCGTACTTACCCGCGAGATAGCGGCGGTATTCATTTTTTTCCCGCTGGTCTTCATCGAATTCGGCGATGAGAATCTCTTCATCGGCGGAAAAGAAAGGCGGATTGGAAAAGGGCCACAGATATTCCCTGCCCGACGGCAAAGCCAGAAGTGTTTTTCTGACATCCCGCTGGATCGCGTTGAGCTCTTCATAAACGCCGTCGACACCCTTTGAGACGCCGCTGATGATCTCCACCTGGTTTTCACAGAAATCCCGCGAGATCTTTTTATCCTTTCCGAAGGGATGCTTCGTTTGAGCCGCTCTTCCCTCTTCATCCACGCGCAGCGATTCTTTCTCGATGCCGATATTGCCGCCTTTCAGCATTGTTTTTATCGTTTCAGCAGTATAACGCAAAACATGTCACCTTTTCATCATCTGTTTTTTTCAATTCATTTCTCTGCGAATATTCTCTTTTCTTTTTATTATATCGGAAAAGAAACAAAAATGAAAGACTTTCCAGCGGGAATCGTCTCGGCGAAAAATCTTTCTTTTAAAAAACATTTAATTTAATTCATCCAAAGTCAGGGAAAAGCTGTCGACGAAGTGATCCATAAAATAACGGACTTCTTCTCTGTCGATCTTGTCGAGATCCTGTTTGATCGCGGCTTCCGCTTTTTCAAATTCTTTATTGCCCCATTTGATCTCTTCCACGCATTTCAAATAGGCACAGATACGGTCCGCGGCTTTGACGATCTGATATTCCTCGCTCTTTTCATCGGGGAAGATCAGCGGCTTGTAAGAGGAGCGCAGCTCCTCGGGGAGCATGGCGTGGATGCGTTCTTTGGCGAGATTTTCCATGCTGTGGATCGCCTGAACCATATCGGGATTGTAATATTTGACCGGCGTAGCGAAATCACCGGTGATCACTTCCCCGGTTTCATGATAGAGCGCCAGCATGGCGATGTGTTCGGCGTTGACGTTGCCGCCGAAAAGCTCGTTTTTGATCGTCGCCAGACCGTGAGCGACCACCGCGACCTGCCAGCTGTGTTCCATGATATTTTCTTCCGCGGTGTTCTTCATCAGACCCCAGCGCCGGATCCACTTCATTTTACTGATATAAGCAAAAAAATGACTCATGACATTCCTTCCTTGAGCAGCCTTTCGGCCGTGGCGTTCGCCAATTCGTTGAGACCGTCGGTATCCATATGGAAGCTGCATTTGTTGTCGAAAAGAAAATTCGAGGCGGCGGGAAATTCATCATCGGCCTCCCAGAGGATGACTTTTACATAAATCTTCGGAAAAAACGGCAGAATATACGCGATATCGCCGTCACTCGCGGGAATGCCGTTCAAATCTTCACAGATCGATCTGAACCGCTCAAAATCACCGCCGAAGCGTTCGGCCAA
>CACXDX010000202.1 GCA_902766525.1 uncultured Bacillota bacterium
ATGATTGCCGCCGATGGCCGAGGAGTCGCCGTCGCCCATGATCACGAAGACTTCGAGCTCGGGATTGGCCAGTTTAACGCCGGTGGCGAAGGCCAAGGCCCGGCCGTGGGTGGTATGCAATGTATTGAAGTCCATATAGGTGGGCATTCGGGAAGAGCAGCCGATCCCGGAGACGATGATGGTTTTGTCCTTGTCGACGCCGGCTTTTTCCAGGGCTCTTTCGAGGGCGCTGAGAACGATGCCGTTGCCGCAGCCGGGGCACCAGATGTGAGGCAGTTTATTGTTTCTCAAATACTTTTTGTCACTCATTTGGCAGCCCCCTTCCATGCGTCGATGATTTCCCCGGGCGTCATGATTTCTCCGTCCATGACGAAGAGACCGCTGACCTCAGCTTTGCCGTTGACGACTTTTTTGATTTCTCCGGCCAGCTGGCCGTCGTTCATTTCCGTGACGAAAACCGACTTGATGTGAGGCAGCAAGGCGGTGAGCGCCGCGTCGGGGAAGGGCCAGACTGAGATCGGGCGGAAAAGACCGACTTTTTCTCCTTCGGCTCTGAGCATTTCCACGGCTTCCCGGGCGGCACGAGCCGCGCCGCCGAAAGCGATGATCAGGTCTTCGGCATCGTCGGTATAGGTTTCTTCCCACATCACGATATCTTCTTTATTGTTTTCCACTTTATCGATGAGGCGGCGGTTCACCCGTTCCACTTTTTCCGGAACCATGGTGGAAAAACCGGTTTCATCATGGGTCAAACCGGTGACGTGGTAGCGATAGCCGCTGCCGAAGGGCGCCAGGATCGGGGCGCCGTTTTCATCGGGAGCGTAGGCCACGTAATCTTCGGGAGCACAATCGGGTTTTTTGCGGTCATAGATTTCGGCTTTGCGTTCCTCTTCAAGGTCGATGGCCTCTCTCATGTGACCGACGATCTCATCCATGAGCAGGATGACGGGCATCATGTATTTTTCCGAGAGGTTGACGCAGCGAACGGCGAGGCGGAAGCATTCCGGTACCGAAGAAGGCGTCAGCACAATGGCGCCGCGGTCACCGTGGGAGCCGTATTTTGATTGATAGATCTCTCCCTGGGCGGGGCTGGTGGGAAGTCCCGTGGAGGGGCCGCCCCGCTGAACGTTCACAACGACGCAGGGCACTTCCGCAATGGCGGCGTAGCCGATGTTTTCCTGTTTCAGAGAAAAGCCCGGGCCGGAAGTGGCCGTCAGAGTCTTTTGTCCGGTGAGGCTGGCGCCGATGATCGCCGCCATACCGGCGATCTCATCTTCCATCTGGATGAACTTGCCGCCGTATTTCGGCAGCTCCTCGGACATGATCTCGGCGATTTCCGTTGAGGGTGTGATGGGGTAACCGGCATAAAAACGGACGCCGGCATGGATGGCGCCGAGAGCGCAGGCTTCATTGCCTTGCATCAAACGGATATCCGACATCAGGCTTCACCTTCTTTCAGAGGAATAAAATCAATGGCGAAATCGGGACAGTGAAACAAACACTGTTTGCAGTAAATGCAGTTTTCATCCCTGGCCATGATCGGTTTTCCCAGGGTATCCCGGTCGTAGACTTCTTTCGGACAGATATCGACACAGAGTCCGCAGCCTTTGCAGAGATTCAGGTCGATCTCTTTTTTGTATTTAGCGGCCAAAACAGTCATCACCTTTCAATCGTTTATTTTTCATGTTTACCTTACCCAAAGGGTTATGCTGTGAATTATTGATTGAGATTGTCAGCGGCGCCGGCAGTCTTGTTCAGCTCGACGAGGATATCATCGAGATCGATGCCGTGAGCGGCGACACCTTCTTCCAGCGTCTCAAAGTGGGCGATGGCGCAGCCGAGGCAGCCCATGCCGAAATCTTTGAAGACCTGAACGGTGAAGGGGTATTTTTCGACAATTTCTCCGATACTCATATCTTTTGTGATCATTGGAAAACCTCCGTTAAAAAAATATATTTTGATTGCAGGAAAATGCAATGAAAAACGAACAGAAAAACGGGCGTACTGCGCCCGTTCGGATCATTCTGCGGTATGGTGGCCGTGGCAGTGACCGTGTTCATGGCCGTGGTGATGGCCGTGACCGCCGCAGCCGCAGTGACATTTGGATTGCTCTTCGATTTCGTAATTGGTGGCGACCATGCTCAGCTCGCAGAGGAGATCATCGAGATCGATATGGAGATCCCCGGCACACTGTTCCAGTGTA
Organism: uncultured Bacillota bacterium; assembly: GCA_902766525.1. GTDB lineage: Bacteria > Bacillota > Dehalobacteriia > UBA7702 > UBA7702 > UBA7702. The sequence continues at coordinate 2,204 of CACXDX010000202.1, forward strand.
TCATATTGGGCGATGACCCGTCCGACGTTTTTGATGCCGAAGCTTTTGAGTACTTCCGCAGCGGGGGGAACCTTTTCCACGAGTTCTCCGAGGGGCATATCTTTTGTAATCATAAATAAAAAACCTCCGATTCGCCGGCGGCGGGATTTTTACCTGCCTGTCGCTTTTCTCCTAAGTATAAAACGGTTGCCCGCTTTTGTAAAGGTAAAATCTTTATCTCCTATGAGAAAATACTGCTTTTTTCCCGTCTTCGGCAGGGAAAAAGGATTTTTTCGGGGAATTATTAAAGAAGGAAAAAGAGGAGAACACGATTATGAGAAAAGCGATGAAGACTTTAGTTTCGATTTTGGAAGCCCATCAAAACGGTGAAAAGAAATCCCTGGGGAAAGAACCGAAGGGTGTATTTTTGGTTTGTCCTCATCATTTTACGCCTTTGACGGCGGAAGCGGAATCCCTTGTTATCGCGGCAAATCCCGGCGCCGTTCTGGTCGGCGCGGAAAAGATCCTCGATGATGGGATACGCGAACAGAAACTGCCGCTTCTGGTTATTATGGCAGCCCAAAGCTGCACGGATATCGATTTTTCCGAAGAAGAAGCATATGCTTCGGCCGCCGGTTCACCGCCGGGAAAAAAGCAGATCCTTGCTCATCTCGATAAACAGGTTGCTTTGGCGCTGGCACGCTACGGCGACTTGGTCAAAAAACGCCGCCTGATGATCGTCGGTATTTACGACGACGGTAAAGGAGGACTATTCATCGCCAATTATAACGGTTTAAAAGGGAAAGGCGCTCTGTCTTACGGTCTTTCCGATGTCGATGATGATTTTTTCCTGAAATAATCGACAGCGAAGCTGACGGCGACGGCGATGATGATGCCTTCAACGGCGCCAATCAGCACATCGCTGGGGAAATGGACAAAGAAATACAGCCGGGACAAACCGATGAGGAATGCGCAGAGCAGGGCGGGCGTACCGATGGCTTTATTTTTGATGAAGATCGCCGTCGCCGCCGCGAAGGAAGTCGAAGTGTGCCCCGACGGGAAGGACCAGCCGCCCGGTGTCTTGATGAGCAGATCGAGAGGAAAGCCGACAAAGGGGCGGGGACGCTGGATGACGGCTTTGATGATCTCGTTGTTGATGAAGGCCGTGAGCGCCAAGGAAAGCAAAGCGGCTATGCCGAGCCAGCGTGTTTCTTTGAAGATAAGCAAAACAATACTGAGAACGATCCAAATCAGGCCGCCGTTGCCGAGCGTCGTAAGCAGCTTCATGACCGGCGTCAGAAAATCGGCGACGAGGTGTTCCTGTATCCAAAATAAAATGCTGTAATCGAGCTGAGTCATAAAACATACCTCAAAACGAAACGGGGAAAAAAAAGTTCTGTCCTTATTATACATGGGAAAGATGAAAATCACAACGGAAAATCTTACGAGAGTTTCCCATTCTCCGGGAATCTCCGTTGTTTCTTCAATCTTTCCTCCTTGCGGGGTTGTCCCCGCGGGAGTATAATGGGTTTGTCGGCGGAACATGCCGACGGTCGGAAAGGAAAAACAAAGATGATGTGGGAAAAAACGGAAAAAGACGGACTGATTTACTACACCCTGCCCCATTGGCGGGAACGCGGCGCGGAGCTGGTGATGACCACACGCGTCGGCGGCTTCGGCAAAGCGCCCTATGATACGCTGAATCTCGGCTATCACGTTGAGGACGATAAGAAGGACGTGGGCAAAAACAGGGAAAAGCTGCTCGCCGCTTTGGGCGGGGAGCCCTCCCGCTTCGCCTCGGCGAAACAGGTGCACGGACGCGGGATCCGAAAAATCACGGCGGAAAACTGCGGCGGCTTTTTCGGTCATGAGGACGCCGCCGATGATACCGATGGCCTTTTTACCCTTGAAAAAGGGATTTGGCTGGCCACTTTTTACGCCGATTGTCTGCCGCTGGCGGTTTTTCATCCCGAAAAGAAGCTTCTCGGTTTGGCTCACGCGGGCTGGAAGGGGACGTATCGGGATATCGGCGGTGCTCTGATCGAGGCCATGGCCGCCGAAGTTTCTTTCGATCCCTCGGAATTGTGGTGTGCGGTCGGCGCCGGTATCGGTCCCTGCTGCTATGAAGTGGATGAGGCTTTCCATGAACGCTTCTGCCGCCGTTATGAAAAGGCCGAAGCCTGGTTTACACGGCCCGGCGGCGGCAAGCCTCATTTCGATAATGTTCGGGCTAATGTCGATCTGTTTGCGGAAAAAGGCGTAAAGAGGGAAAATATTGCCTGTCTCGATCTTTGTACCTGCTGTTGTGAGGATCTTTTTTTCTCCTACCGGCGGGATAAAGGGAAGACCGGGCGGCACGGTCTGTTGGGAGCGTTGATCTGATTGAAAAGTCATCGTTTTTTTCTTCGCTTTTGGCCTCTGGCCGTAATAATCCTGACGCTGCCGGTCTCTCTTGCGGCTTATTTTTTGTCTGCCGCCCCCGATCGCGGTGTTTACGGCGTCGCCGAGGAGGGCAGTGTTCGGGAGACCGTTTTTGTTCAGGGCTTGTTCCTTTATGATGAAACGGTGGTGAAAGCGACGGAAGCGGGAACTTTTTCCTCTTCTCGGACTGACGGTACCGCCGTTGCCGCCGGAGAGGAATGCGGCGTTTTAAAAAGGCTCAATAATCTTTACGGAGATCCGCTTGAGACGCTGAAAGCACCTCGGGAGGGATTGTTTTTCCGCCGCACCGACGGCTGGGAATCCTTTTTTAACCGGGATATGATCGCCTCTCTCGACGGCGGGGATATTTTTGATCTTTATACGGAAACTTCCGAAGAACCCGCTTCTTTTCTGCGGGCCGGCGATGACTGTTTCAAGATCGTCGACAATAAGAAGGACGTTTTCTTCTACGCCGATATCGGCGCCATGAATGTGAAAAGAGCCGAAAAAGTACGTCTGAGCATCGGCAAAGAAGAATTGAGCGGAAAGGTGGAAGCGCTTTACGGTAAAGAGGGACGCCGCTTTGCCCTGGTACGGCTTGCGCCGACGGCAGTTTGTTATGAACGTCGTTTTGCCGAGGCCGGCTGGTTGATCGACAATTTCAGCGGCACCGTGATCGAAGCTGCGGCGCTGAAAAAGCGTTGGGGCGATATCGGCGTTTACTGTGAAGAAGAAGGAAAATTACACTTTCGAAAAGTCGACGTGCTCTGTTCCGACGGTAAAAAATGCGTTATTTCCGGAATAAATCCGGGAGAAATCGTATTTTTTGGAAAAAGATGATTGCATTTTCATTTTTTATGTTGTATAATAATTTGAGCAACGTGAAAAAGAGTTGATTTTATGTCGGTTGCTGATAATATTGACGACGTAAAATTACGCATCGATAAGGCGCGGCAGGACCCCAACGGGACGCCGGCCGAGTCGGTTCGTCTGATCGCCGTCACAAAAACATTAACGGTTGAGAAGATTCGCGAAGCCGTCGATTACGGCCTTCGGGATCTGGGGGAGAACCGAGTTCAGGAGATTATAGAGAAATACCCCCGATTTCCCGAGGATGTGCGATGGCATCTGATCGGCCATTTGCAGACCAACAAAGTGAAATATATCGTGGACAAGGTCTATATGATTCACTCTCTGGACAGTATTCGGCTGGCCGCGGAGATCGAAAAGAGGGCCGCCGCGATCGATCGGATCATTCCCTGTTTGATTCAGGTGAATATCGCCGATGAGGACACAAAGTTCGGTCTGAAAATCGACGAAGTTGAAGACTTCGTCAAAGAAATGGTGCATTTCCCCCATGTATCCGTGGAAGGACTTATGACGATCGGTCCCCACGTGGCGGAAGAAGCGCCGATCCGGGAAGTATTCCGGAAATTGCGTCAATTAAAAAATCAGTTGGAAAAGCTGCCTCAGCCTACGGTGAAAATGAGAGAACTGTCCATGGGTATGAGCGGTGATTTTGAGCTGGCTGTGCGCGAAGGCGCGACCATGGTACGTGTGGGTACGTCTATTTTCGGTGCCCGCATAAAATAGGAGGAGGTAGTTACTATGGCAAAACTTCTTGATGACATTGCGACCTTTTTTGGCAGAGCTCCCGAAGATGATTTAGAGGAGTACGACGAATACGAAGAATTCGTTGAAGACGACGATTATTTCGATGACAGCAGAGATTATCGTGAAGAAGAACCCAGAAGATCGCCCTTAAACTTCGGCTTTTTGAAAAACAACCGCGGTGAACGCGGCAGATCCTATGAAAGAGCGGAAGAACGGGACGGATACGCTTACAATGAATCGGAACGTTCAGGCGGCACCAATCGCATCGTTTTGAAGAAAATCAAAAGTTTTGCCGAGATCAAAAGAGTTGCCGATCTGCTCATTCAGAATCATTCCGTTATTTTGAGTGTCGCGGATATGGAAAGGAAAGAAGCGCAGCGCTGCATCGATTTCCTCAGCGGCGTTACTCATGCGAAGAGCGGTGATATTGCCAGCATCGCGAAGATGACTTACTTCTTCGCCGTGGGTCCCGTGGATATCGTCGGCCGCATTGCCGAACTCTCCGAAACCGAACGTTATTTCTTTTCCGAATAATCGCCTCATTTGATATTTTTGAGGCAAACGCAAAACAGAAAATTTCATAAAAGAGAAAGAGGTGCGAATATGTATTCTTTAGGGTTTCTCGGCGCGGGAAAGATGGGCGCCGCGCTCATCGACGGTCTGCGGGAACGAAAGGAAGACGTGGCGTGCCTTTTTTTTGACGCTTCCCCCGAGCGCCGAAAAGAAGTGGAAGACCTTTGCGGTTTTCCCTCGGAAAGCGGTATCGACGCGGTGATGGCAAAGTCCGATGCGGCGGTGATCGCCGTAAAGCCGCAGGTCTATCCCTCGATCGCCGAAGAGATCGGCGCCGCTTATCGCCGTGGTATGATCATCATTTCGATCATGGCCGGGGTGAAGATCGAAACCATCGCCAAGCATCTTCCCGATGACGCCAAGATCATCCGGCTGATGCCCAATATGGCGATGACGGTGGGCGCCGGTGTTTTGCTGATGACCTGCAACGACAAGGTCAGCGCGGCGGAAAAGGAGCGGATCAAGGGGCTTTTCGCCGATATGGCGCTGGTTAAGGAAATCCCGGAAAAACTGATGGACGCCGGTACGGCGATCTCCGGTTCCGGCCCGGCTTTTTTCTATATGATGATCGAAGGCATGACCTTGGGCGGGATCGAAGCCGGGTTCGGCAAGGATGAAGCCGAGGAGCTTTCCGTTCAAACGATGAAGGGCGCCGCGGTGCTGCTGGAGCAGACGGATAAAGGTCCGGCAAAACTTCGTGAGGAAATGATGAGCGCCGGCGGGACTACGGTGGCCGGTGTTTCCGTTTTGGAAAAAAGCGGTTTCCGCGGTGACGTGGGCGAAGCGGTTTGCGCCGCCCGGCTGCGCAGTAAAGAATTGAGTGAAGGGAGTTGATGACGGTGTCGCTCGTATCGACGATCCTCTATGTTATCGACATCGCCGCCGAAGTATATATATTTATTCTCTTTGCCAGGGTCCTCTGTTCCTGGATCAGAGTGAATCCCTTCAGCAAGGTCTACCAGTTTATTTTTTCCATGACGGAACCGCTGCTGCTGCCGATCCGCCGTCTGATGCCGAAGACGATGATGCTGGATTTTTCGCCGATGATCCTGATGATCCTGATCATCGCCGTTCAGCGGCTGCTGCGGGTCTTGGTCTATACGATATTCTGATAAAGAATTTGATAAAGAATTGCTTTGGGCAATTCTTTATTTTTTTGAGGGAATATAATTGACATTTTTCTTCGGTACCTGTATAATTTTTACGTGCAATTGAAATATTTGTTGGACTTCGTTAAACAGGAATGGGGTGAGAATCCCCAGCGATGCGGTCACTGTGATGTTGAGCCGAGGCAAAGAAGTCACCGTTGAACAGACGGGAAGGCGCCGAAGGCGATGAAGCTCAGTCAGGATACTGTTTGCGGAGGAATGTCGGAAAACGCTTCCAAACAGAGCCGTGACATTTTTTTTGAATTATTAAGCCCCGGTTCTTACCGGGGCTTTCGTTTTTATTCTTTGGGGAGGAATCAACCGGATCATGAGTTACGATACCTTTTCCACCTGTCATCCGTTATTGAATTTTTGTTTTTTCGTGCTGGTGATCTTTTTCACCATGTGCTTCATCCATCCCGTTTGTCTGCTGATTTCCCTGACGGCGTCCTTTTCTTATTCCGTTTATCTCAACGGCAGGAAGAGCCTGCGCTTTAATCTGATGATCGCGCTGCCCATGATGATCCTCGCGGCGTTGATGAATCCCGTTTTCAACCATGCCGGCGCGACGATCCTGACGTATCTGCCCGGGGGCAATCCTCTGACGCTGGAAGCGATCATTTACGGCTTTGCCACGGCGATCATGTTCGTTTCGGTGATTTTCTGGTTTTCCTGCTACAACCGGATTATGACCTCGGACAAATTCATCTATCTCTTCGGACGCATCATTCCCTCGGTCTCCCTGGTCTTTTCCATGGTGCTGCGCTTTGTGCCGAAGTTCAAAAATCAGGCCTCGGTGATCTCCAACGGGCAGAAATGCATCGGCCGGGACGTCACCAACGGCGACCGCAAACAACGGCTGCACAGCGGATTCCGCATTATTTCCATTCTCACGACCTGGGCTTTGGAAAACGGTATCGAAACGGCGGACTCCATGCGCTCCCGCGGTTACGGGCTGAAGGGACGTACGAGCTTTTCCATTTTCCATTTTGATACCAGGGATAAAATCCTTGCCTGTATCATGGGCGTTATGGTGATTTTGGCTTTTGTGCCGATCGCCGCCGGAGCGGTGCATATCGTCTACTACCCCATGGTGGTGATGAATGAAACGACACCCTTTGCCGTTTTTAATTATATCTCCTTCGGCCTGCTTTGTTATATGCCGTTGCTTCTTGATTTGATGGAGGATGTAAGATGGCGTGTTTTGAAATCAAAGATCTGAATTTTTCCTATCCCCTGCGGGGGAAAAAGGCTCTCGACCACGTTGATCTCGTTGTGGAACAGGGTGAATTTGTCGTTCTCTGCGGAAAATCCGGCTGCGGCAAATCGACGCTGATGCGTCATCTGAAACCTGTGCTGACCCCTCACGGCGAGAGGGACGGCGAGATCTACTTTCACGGAGTCAACCTGAAGGACGTCAGCTTTCGCGATCAGACTTCTCAGATCGGTTACGTTTTGCAGAATCCCGACAATCAGATCGTTACCGATAAGGTATGGCATGAACTTTCCTTCGGCCTTGAAAGTCTCGGCGTCGATAATGAGACGATCCGCCTGCGTGTCGCGGAAATGGCCAGCTATTTCGGTATCCAGACCTGGTTTCGCCGGGAAGTATCCGGCCTTTCCGGCGGACAGAAACAGCTTTTGAATCTCGCTTCGATCATGGCGATGCAGCCTCTGGTGCTGCTGCTGGATGAGCCCACTTCCCAGCTGGACCCCATTGCCGCTTCGGATTTTCTGGAAACGATCCGCAAGATCAACAGGGAAGTCGGTACGACCGTCATCATCACCGAACACCGTCTCGAAGACGTTTTCCCCTATGCCGACCGCGTTGTCGTCATGGATAAAGGCAGGATCATCGCCAACGATACGCCCCGCGTTGTCGGCCGCGCGCTCAAAGATGAAAACAATGAGATGTTTTACGCACTGCCTTCGCCGATGCGGATTTTTTCCGGCGTGGAAAACGATCTGGAGTGTCCCCTTACCGTCAGGGAGGGCAGAGCCTGGATCTCCCGGCTGCTGGACGGTGCGGATATCCGTGAGCGCCGCATTTACGATGAGAAGGTCTTTGATACCAGCGATCCCGTTGTGGAAATGAAAGAGGTTTGGTTCCGCTATGAAAAGGAAAGCGCCGACATCGTGAAAGGCCTCTCCGTGAAGATCCCCAAAAATAAGATCTTCTGCATCGTCGGCGGCAACGGAACCGGAAAAAGCACGACGATGAAACTGCTCACGGGGATCCTGCGGCCGTATCGGGGCAAGATCAAGATCGGGGGCAAGGATATCCGCAAATTTAAAAAGAATGAACTTTTTGAGCATAATCTGGCGATGCTGCCCCAAAATCCCCAGGCTCTCTTTGTAAAAAAGACGGTACGCGAGGATCTGCTGGAAATGCTTTCCGGTTTCGATTTGTCCAAAGAGGAAAAGGCCGCGAAAGTGGCGGACGTCGCCAAGCTGGTGAATATCGAAGATCTGCTGGAACAGCACCCCTACGATATCAGCGGCGGCGAACAGCAGCGCGCGGCCCTCGCCAAGGTACTGCTGGTCGAACCGAAAATTCTGCTTTTGGATGAACCCACCAAAGGGTTGGATAATTACTTTAAATTCCGATTGGCTTCGATTTTGAAGGAGCTGAACAAAAAAGGCGTTTCCGTGATCATGGTCTCCCATGATATCGAATTTTGCGCTTCTTACGGAGACAGCTGTTCCATGTTTTTTGACGGTGATATCGTCATCACCGAAACGCCCAACAAATTTTTCTCCGGCAACAGTTTTTACACGACTTCGGCAAACCGTCTCTCCCGTCACGTTTTCCTGAATGCCGTTAACAATGAGGATGTGATTGCTCTATGCAAGCGGAACTTAGCGACAAAATAAATGAACGTGCCGGCCTGCGCCAATGGGCCCGTACCGCCCTGATCGTGGCGGCGGTCTGTTTTGCCATGCCCTTTTCGCACATTCAAACCGGAGAATTTGAGGCGACGTTCAGCCTCTGGCAATTTGCCGCGTCGGCTTTTCGCTACAGCGATATCGGTTATCTTTTCCCCGAAAGCGTCTCTTCCATGCTGATCGTCTCCCGCGTGCTCGCTTGGACGCTGATGGTCTTTGTCGCTTTAGGTCTCGTGATGCTCTTCAACCGCAACCGGGCGACGAAAACGAAGGACAATTCCGTGTGGGTCATGGTTTTCTCCGTAATCGCTTTGATCTGCGTTTTCGCTCTCTATTTTTATGTTTCCTATTTGATTCGGACTTATATCGATGAAAAGGTCCTGATCTCCTTTGCCGCCGGCGGGCTGGCGCTGATCGCCGCTCTCGTTGTCGCGATCCTCTGTCTGGTGGTGAAGATGGTGAACAGCCGAACCGCCCTGGCGGCGATGCTCATTTTTATCGCCATTCCCCTGACGATCATTTTCGGTTCGCTGCTTTTGGAAAACAGAAAATATTTCTTTATCAGCGTTCTCGTAATCTTCGAGACGATGCTGCCTTTTTTCCTTATTTTCGAAAACCGTCGTCCCGAAGCGAGAGAGCTGGTGCTGATCTCCGTCGTTGCCGCCATCGCCGTTATCGGTCGCGCCGTCTTCTTTATGGTGCCCAATTTTAAGCCGATCACGGCCATCATCATCATTGCCGGGGCATGCATCGGCCCGGATGACGGTTTTCTCACCGGCGCGATGACGGCTTTCGTCTCCAACTTCTTCTTCGGCCAGGGGCCATGGACGCCCTGGCAGATGTTTTCCTTCGGCATCATCGGTTTTTTGACCGGGCTGCTCTTCCGCAAGGGCATTCTTACCCGCAGGAAACTGCCTCTCTGCATTTACGGTGCTGCCGTCTCCATTCTCATCTACGGTTTTCTGATGGATACCTATACCGTTTTGTCTCTGGACTTTGTTTCCAGCAAAGCGGAAGTACTGGCGATCTATGCCTCCGGTTTCCCGGTGAACTGCGTTCACGCCGTGGCCACCTTTACCTTCCTTTTCTTCCTCTCCAAGCCGATGATCGAAAAGCTCGATCGCGTGCGCATCAAATACGGTATGATGGATCCCGATAAAGAAGAAGAGGTGAGAGAAGAGTGAGGCCCGCAGGTATTTCCGGCTGGTACGGGTATTTTAACGACTACGCCGAGCGCGTGGGAAAAATCAAAGAGGCCGGTTTGGACGGGATCATGCTCTGGTGGGAGGATGAAGGCGGAGCAACGCCTCACGGCCGCCGTGAAATGGTTCGTCTCGCCCGTGAGACGGGACTTGAGATCTTCAATGCCCATGTTGCCGGTACTCACGAAAACATGATCTGGTGTGATGATCGCGGCCTAAGGGAAAAACATCTCTTTGTGATCCGGGATACGATCTGTGAGATCGCCGAAGAGGAAATCTTTAATCTGGTGATCCATCTCTGCGAAAGTGAGGATATTCCCGCACCCGGTCTTTCTCTGCTTAAAAGTATTGAATATCTGCTGCCCTTTGCCGAAGCAAACAGGGTGACGCTCTCTTTGGAAAACACCTGGCGCGCCGATTATCTCGAATGCGTCTGGGATGCCTTTCCCGGCGTGAAAGAGCTGGGCTTCTGCTTTGACAGCTCTCACGCCAATCTCAGAGGGCACTTTGAACTTTTGCGCGATCACTTTCAAGACCTGACGGCACTGCACCTTTCCGACAACGACGGCAGGGAAGACCGTCACTGGCTCCCCTTTGACGGGGAAATCGATTTTGAGGAGAAGGTCTTTCCCTATCTGCTGAAAACAGATGTTCCTTTGACGATGGAATTGATCGCTCCCCGAAAACACTATCCGAAAGAGGCGATTTTTTTGCGGGAGGCCAAACTCCGCGCCGATAAAATACGGCGTGGGGAAGGTTGAAGGACAACGAAAAAAGAAGCGAAAGACAAAAATATTGTCATTGACATCATCTCAATCTGTGCTATACTAAAGAATACAAAGATGCTTTATATATCTCTCGTGGGAAGGAACGGAGTGTGAATCCCCGACGGAACGGCCACTGTGATTCGCTTTTGCCCTGTCAAGAGCGGTAAGTCAGGACATTTTCACGAGAAAGAGCGCACCGAATTTGCGAAACATAAAGATACGTGCAGCACGATTTGGTCGCTGCACTTTATTGTTTGCGGCGATAGATCGGCCTTTGTCAAGAGGGCAAAAACGGGGCTGCCGTCGATGTTTCCCGGAAAAGAAAGGAAGGAAAGACGAAAATGACAAAAAAAATCCTTGTTGCCCTGTTGGTTGTTGCGACACTGTTCATGTTCAGCGTCGGCGTTTCCGCCGCGGATAACGCAGCGGAAACAACGGTGACTGTCTCCATGCAGTCCGGCGCGGACATTCTGCTTGCGCCGACGGAAACGGCTGTCGACGCTGAAAAAGCGGAAGGCTACGGTTATCCCGACGCGGTCGATCCCGCCGAAGGCGCCACTGCCCTTGACGCTCTTGTCGCCGCTCATGAAATGGTTTACGCCGATTTCGCCGCCGACCCCAAAGCCTATCTCGAAGTTGCCGAAAGCGGCTGGGTCACTAAGGTATACGGTATTGAGACCTTTAATTTCTGCTTCATGATCAACGGAGAAGGCAGCCACAGCGATGTTGAAAGCACTTACGGCGGCTATGAAAGTTACAATATCAACCAGGCGGCGATCGCCGACGGTGACGATGTGGATTTTGCCCTCTCGGTGGATCCCGATTATTTGGATAACGCCGTTTGGTTCATGCAAGACGGTAAGAGAATCGACAGCCTCAGCGTTGTTCCCGGTGAAAGTGTCAGTCTGCAGCTTCAGGGTTATGCCTTTATGTGGTACAGCAGCTACGGCACCGAAAGCATCGTCAACGAACATATGACTCCCATTGAAGAG
>CACXDX010000203.1 GCA_902766525.1 uncultured Bacillota bacterium
TCGGCGCCGATGCCGATGCCGGTGACTTTCACATCGGGGTAGTACCCGAAGGGGCCGAACATGCTGGCGGCCAACGTGGTGATGGAGAAGCCGCTATGCATATTTGCAAAAGTACCGGTATTATCTTCGGGGTTGGTGGAAGTCGCGCTCAAGCCGATATAGTCGGCACCGTCTTCCAGCGTATAGGTGACAACTATTTTGAGAGGTTTTTCAGCTATATCCGATTTTTCATAATACGAAGTAACTTCGATTACGGCTTTGTCATCCGTGGATTTGCTCGTGTCGATGGTGCATTCGTGGCTGCCGCCGGTGTCACTCCAATAATCATTGAGGAATTCAATGTCATTGGTGAGGTTGACATAACCGGAGTCGGCAAGCTCGGGATTCACATAAGCGAGGTCAAGGATGCTGCCCTTGGTCATGCCCCAATAGTTGTTGGATTCTCCTGCGATGGTAAAGGCGATCTTATCGTTATAAACGGTATAGTCTCCTTCGGCGGTGGCTTTATTTTCCATAATGATAGCACCGGAGTTGGAGTTCGGGCCTTTTTCCACGGTGACCTTCGCGGAAACACCGGCAGTCGCAGAGAGAACCATGCAGCAAACCATCAGAGCGATCAGCAAAACAAATAATGCGCTGCGGCCTTTGGCCGGAGCAAAATAATTTGCCATAAAATTCCCTTCTTTCTTACAAATTATTTTCCGGAATCGAAAAAATGTATGTTCCCTCCTTTGGCATGAGCAGAAACAAATCGTCTGTTAACTGCCGTTTGCCGTAAAAATTTCCGATTTCCATGAAAAACAAATGGTTTAAGTACATTGCTTTTCAGCAAATGTAAGATACTATATTCAATTGTCAAAGAAGAGCCTATCCCCCTTTCGTACAAGAGAACATATATACATAAGATATTGTACCACTGGTAGGTAAATTTGTCAATGACAGATGAAGGGTGAAAAAAAACAAACATTTTTGCGAAAAAAAGAAAAACCCTCTGCAAACAGGGTGTCTTGCAGAGGGGGGGAATGACGGGATAAAAAGATTTTTTTATGATAAAGTTGTGAATCAAGAAAGTAATCAGAAAAAGGTGAGATTTTCAAGAAAGTAGTCGATATCTTCAGACATCTTTAGATAGAGATCGCTTCTTTCCGCGCTGATCGAATCATATTGGGTATCGGTGGGGAAAACGGCGATATAGTCGTAATCTGAATCCGTGGCGATAATTTGATAATTCGGCAGGAAGGAAATGTCTTCATCCATCGTGTAACGGGCGATGGTGACGAGGGTCCCGCCGTAACCGGCATCTTCGTTTTCGGTGTTGACGAAAGTGACGGCATTGCCGTCGTTGTTTTCATAAATGGTACAGTGTCCTTCCCACGAATCGGGTAATTCGGCGGCGAAAAACGAGGCGATATAATCGGCGTCGAGGGGGAAGGTTTCACCTTCGTTGTTATTCTCATCGCTGAAAACGTCGTCGGTGATCTCATCGATCCAGTCTTCATCGTAGGAAAGATCATTGTCTTCGATTTCCTGAATGACGTCGGGAATATCGTTATTGCGAATATTATTGGCCACGGTGAAGACGGTGATGGCAACGGCAATGATCATTAAGAAGAGTACGGCGGTGCCGGTGATGATCAGAATCGTTTTTACGGAAGGCCCCGTTTTTTTCTGTGCTGTCGGTGTCGGCAGTTGCTGTGGATTGATCGTGGTTTCGGTTACGCTTTGAGGTGCGGCGGGAAGGATTTCGCTGTTTTGTACGGTGTGATCGCAGGGGAGAACACTGCTTTCTTCGGCGAATGAATCATTGAATTGTGTCTCTTCAGCGGAAGAGGCGGTGATTTTGCTGCCGCAGCGCGCGCAAAAACGACTGCCTTCGGGAAGTTCGCTGCCGCAATGGCTGCAAAAAGACATGATATCCCTCTTTTCTGATTAAAATCGTTTTTTTATACCTTATTTATCTATTATGGTAATAACATTGTAATCAAAGAGCAGATGATTGTCAATAAAAAGAACCGGGAAAAACTCCCGGTTCCTTTTTTGTGCTGTGATTCTTAAAACATGTGGCGCCAAACCCGCTGGATCAGCAAAGCGATTTTTTTCATTTCTTCGCAATCTTCTTCGCTGAAGCGGTCGACAGAGGCACTTTCGATATTAAGTACGCCGACCGGTTCCCGATTATAAAAAACAGGAATGGCGAGTTGGGATTTTTTAATGCCGTCCGCGTTGCCGCAGGTGCATTTGGTCGTATCGTTGTTGAGCTGCGTTTGATAAGTTTTCATTACCTTGCCGGGGAGGCCGTGGTAAAGGGGAACGGTTCTCCTGACGGATTCTCCCTGGAAGGGGCCGACGAACAGCTCGTCTTTATGCAGCAGATAAAAACCCACCCAACAAATATCTTCCATATGTTTATTGATGATGGCGGCGGCATTGGCCAGATTGCCTAAAAGATAGCTTTTATTGGAAAGCGTTGTTCTGAGTTCCGCGTCGATGGCGGCATAGTCGGTAGTTGCCATAGTATCCTCCTGAAAGTTCAAATATCCTTTTGTTCCCGGTATTTCCCGGGACTGATTCCGGTATTCGTACGAAAAACCCGGGTAAAATAGCTTTGTTCCTCAAATCCCACCAGAGCGGGAATATCCGCCAGGGGCACGTCGCTGTTTTTTAACAATTCTTTGCTCTTTTCGATACGTAAATCAGTGAGGTATTTGGAAAAGGTTGTCTCCATTTCCCGTTTAAAGACCTTGCTGAAATAGGGTGCGCTGAAATGAACATGGTCGGCGATATCCTGGAGGGAAAATTTTTCGCTGTAATGGTCATTGATATATTGCAGCGCGGAATAGATCATATTGGCATTTTTCAGCCGGGGTAATAATGCTCCGGCTTCGATCAGGCGCTTTAAGTGATTTTCTGTCCATTGACAGAGTTCCTCCGAGCTTTCGGCACGGTCGATTTCATTTAAAGCGGCGAGACAGCGGTCTTCAAAAAAGCTTTGACCGTCCCGATCCAGCGCCCTGTCGTAGACAGCGAGGATAATGCCGGTAAGAGAAGCTTTGGCCGCAGAGATATCCTTCGTTTCGGCGATCGCGGCGGCAATGGCCTTGATGGCGTTTTTCATGTCGCTGCTGTCTTTTTTATCAAAGCAGCCAAAGAGTTTTTCCGGGGAGAACGCCGGCGTTTCCGTTGGGTTTGCGTTACGCAGAAAGGCTTCTCTGATTTGGCGATAAGCCGCGTCTTTACCGCTGTCGTCGGAAAAAGAAGCGGCAAGGCGTTCAAGCAGTTTTTTCATGGCATTCAGCCGCTCACCGTCAATGACCGGGGATCGTAGCAGTATCTTTTTTAAATCCGGGACCTGATTCAACAGTTCTTCATGGGCTGAAGAGAGGGTCTTTAATTTTGCCAGATCGTTTTGGGGCTGATTGAGGAAAGTATGCCCCGCGACAAAAGCGGCGATGATCTTTCCATCGCGAATGATCGGCGCGGCCCAATGCATAAGTCCCATGGGACAGAAATAACTGTGAGCTTTGCCGTCGCCTGCGGCCCGGAGAGCGCCTTCAAAGTGGATGACGCGGCAGCATTGAGCGATTTCCGGATTCAATGAGTAGCAGAGCTTTTCATGGATCTGCCCCGCGCAGGGATTGAGAAGCTCCTCGTCATCAGCGGTGAGGAGGAGACATTCCATGCCTGTGGCCAGTGCATAGTCTTTGGCCGCGGCAACGGCTTCTTCGGGATTAAATTGTGATTTTCGGTTCATGTGTTCCATGCTTCTTCTTATCCTTTATTCCCTAAAGAGCTGATGAAAACGGAGCGGTCAAAAAGCGCATCGGCGTCTAATGATCGATGATTTGTCTGAAAAAATAACTTGATTATTTGACTTCCATCGTCCAGCCGAAGGGATCTTCGATCTTGCCCCATTGGATGCCGGTGAGGGTGTCGTAGAGTTTGCCGGTTAATTCGCCCATTTCTCCGTTGTTGATGGTGATGGCGCGATCATTCATTTTCAGTTCGGAAACGGGGCTGACCACGGCGGCGGTACCGGAACCGAAGACTTCTTCCAGTTCGCCTTTGGCATGACGTTCGAATACTTCTTCGATGGGCAGTGTGCGTTCGTTGACGGTGAGTCCCATATGTCTGGCCAGTTCAACGATGGATTTCCGGGTGATCCCGCCGAGAATGGAACCGTTCAGCGCCGGCGTAACAAGCTCATCGTTGAATTTGAAGAAAATGTTCATGGAGCCGACTTCTTCGACGTTTTTATGGGTCACGCCGTCGAGCCAAAGGACCTGAGAATAACCTTTTTGATGAGCGATTTCTCCGGCGAGAAGGCTGGCGGCGTAGTTGCCCGCGGTCTTGGTGAAGCCCATGCCGCCTTTGACAGCGCGGACGTATTCATCTTCAACGTAGATTTTAACGGGCTTGAGGCCTTCGGCATAATAA
>CACXDX010000204.1 GCA_902766525.1 uncultured Bacillota bacterium
ACTGGCTGACGAAAAAAATCTTCATGTGATCAATATTCGCCAGAATGCCGTGGAAAAGGGAAATTTCGTTCAGAGATATATGAACAGTTTCCGATATTTTTTTACCTCTTCAAAAGAAATCAAACGTCTGAAGGACATAGATGTGATTTTCCTTCAGTCCAATAATACGGCGATTGTGCCGGTCAACGCTGCCCGAAAGCGGAAGATTCCGGTGGTGTATAACGTGCAGGATATCTTTCCGATCGACGCGATGGTGATTGGCAAGTTATCCCGGCGGCATCCCGCGTTTATCGTGGCGAGGGCTTTGCAGGCCGGAGCGTATAAAAAGGCCACAAGGGTTGTGACCATCAGTGAGGACATGAAAAAAACGATCCGGGAAGAAGGCCGGGAAGATGTCGATGTGATTTACAACTGGAGTTATCAGAATGAACCGTATGACATTCCGGACGATCGGAACCACTTTTTGCTGACCCATCAGATTCGTCGGGAAGACGGATTTCGTGTGGTATATGCGGGTAATGTCGGTCAGATGATGGAAAGCGAAATGATCGTTCAGTCCGCTAAAATACTCAGGGATAGGACCGATATCCGATTTTATATCATCGGTGAAGGCAGCGGATTAAAAAAGTTCAAGCAGCGTGTGCAGGAAGAAAATCTGACAAACATTCTCTTTTTCGGACGGCAGCCGATGGAGTATGCACAGGACAATTACTGCATGGCGGATGTAAATATCAATCCCGTGCCAAAGGGAGTCATGTACACCTGTATGCCGAGCAAAACCGCTACATGCCTTTTGTCTGAGAAACCGACGGTCGTATCAATGGACCTCGACTCTGACATGGCAAAGAAGCTGCGCACGGTGGACCAATGGACAGTGGTGGCGCCGGGGGATGCGCAGGCGATGGCGGATGCCATTCTGAAAGTGTATGCGTCCGGCGGCGGACGGAAATCAAGCAATGCGGCGGATTTCCTCAGAAAGCTTGGCCCTGTGGAGAATGCCGCAGCGTATGTGAAAATCATAGAGGAAGTCGGACAATCCGTCGGAAAACAGTGACAGAACCCGCGATTTCCGGCCGTCCCCCATATCGTTAAGAGGAGAGTGCGGGAATGAATATTATTGCGTTTTATTTGCCTCAGTTTCACGAAATACCGGAAAATAATGCGTGGTGGGGAAAAGGATTTACCGAATGGGTCAACATGAAAAAGGCCGCCCCGTTATTTGACGGGCACTATCAGCCCAGAATCCCTTTGAACGAGAATTATTACGATCTTTCAGACGTCAATGTGATGAAATGGCAGGCGTCCATTGCCAAAGCACACGGCGTGACGGGATTCTGCTTTTATCACTATTGGTTCGGCGGAAAGCTCTTGCTGGAAAAACCGGTGGAGAATTTCCTTAACGATGCGACGATTGACATAGATTATTGCCTCTCATGGGCCAATGAGACATGGACAAAGGCGTGGGCCGACAAGAAGGACGCCGTTCTGATAGAGCAGGATTACGGCTCGGAAAAGGAATGGGCTGATCATTTCCGTTACTTCCTTCCCCATTTTCAGGATAAGCGGTATATCAAAGAAGAAGGAAAGCCCCTGCTCGTTTTGTATCGGCCGGATCTCATTCCCCGTTTAAACGATATGCTGGATTACTGGAATGAGATGGCCATAGAAGCCGGATTTCCGGGATTGGTGTATGCCTATCAGCATGTTTCGTTCTATTTGGACGACAACCGCGATGATTCCCGTTTTACCTATCATATCGAGTATCAACCGGGGTATGCACGCGCGCTGCAAGATCGGAACCGGTCTTCCCGTTCATGGCGTCATGCCGTATCGCAGATTCTGATCAGGACCGAAAAGCTGCTGCACACGGAGATCAGAGCCAATCTGCCTCAGGAAGTCAAGAAATATGATTATGACATGACGTGGGAATATATTTTAAACATGAAGCCCGATCAGAAGAGCCTTCCCGGAGCATTTGTTGACTGGGACAATACCCCCCGCCGCCAAAACAGGGGCATGGTGTATATCGGCGCCAATCCGGAAAAGTTTAAGACCTATTTTTCAAGACTCATCCGGCGGACGATAGACGAGTATCACAAGGAGTATATCTTTATTTTTGCGTGGAACGAATGGGCGGAAGGAGGATATCTGGAGCCGGACGAACGGTATCGGTATGGATATCTGGAAGCCATTCGGGAAGCATTAACAGAGAATGGTTTGTTGTTAGGGGAATAAAGAAAATGCGTTTTAATACAGTCAGTGCCGAGAAGTTTAAAAGGATAGCCCTGTCGCTGTTCTTTTTTATCGATTCATTTGGCGTAGAAATAGCTTTGTCCCACACCGAATTTCATGATACCCTTGCGTTTGGGTTTCTTCTCCTGATTATTCCGTGTTATATCTTTTTATTGCTTTCTTCCTATTTGGAAAAAAAAAGATTCGGGTTTATGTTTTTGTTTTTGCTTCTGACGCTTTTCTTTTATTACGGACAATATTTCGTGATTGTTGCCGGTTTCAGAGAAGAACTCAGCAAGAAATATGTTTCGCTCATCTGCGGGAGAATAGAAGAAGTCTATGTCATCAAGGCTTTTTTTG
>CACXDX010000205.1 GCA_902766525.1 uncultured Bacillota bacterium
AAGCCTTCGCTGTGCTTGCGCAAAAAAGCGAAGGCCAGAAGCAGCAGATAAAAGGGGAACAGAAAGCGGGCCGTGCCGAAGAGCAGGGTGAAAAATTTCACGATCCCCTGCAGGGCCACGCCGGCGCCGGAAACGGTCTTAAAGGGCGAGATCATGATGAAGAGGATCAGAAGCAGCACGCCGAGAACGGCCAGGATCGCGCCGACGGCCGTTGCCGAAAGCAGCGGTCTCTTTGATTGTTTCTGTTTGGCCGCCTTCTTCGGAGCGGCCTTTTTGGGAGCGGTCTTTTTTTTCTTTTTGCTTGCAGCCATTCATTTCACCTCAGTTGACGGCTTTTTCTTTCTTTTCCGTGTTCTTTGTTTTCTTTGTGTTCTTTGTGTTCGTGATTCTTATGTTATCGGTGCGACGATCCGCTGCCGGCGGCGGAGAGGAAAAAACCTGATCTCGGCCGGGAGAAAGGAGAAACTCCGCCGCGCGGCAATGCGGTGCACACATGAAAAATGCGAATGGGATCCGATCCGGGCGTTCGCGCCCTCCCCCATGAGGGAGCGAGGTCGCTTCATTCCCCGCTCAGCGAGGCTTTGCACACCGGAAAGGTGAAGTAGGTTTCGGGATAGGGTTCATCGGCCAAAGTGAAGTGCCACCATTCTTCGGGCAGCGGTTTAAAGCCGTGGGCCAGCATGGCTTCGCGCAGGATCATGCGGTTGTTGTACTGCTCTTCCGTGATGCCTTTATAGTCGGGATGGCTCAGCTCGCCGAAGTAATCGAAGGTGCCGCCCATATCGACTTCCTTTTCGGTGTTCATATCAAAGAGGGTCAGATCCACGGTGCTGCCGCGGCTGTGACCGGAATGCTCGGCGATGTAGCCCTGAGGAAAGAGCTGATCCTTTTCCAGTTCGGGATAGAAATAATCCTTCATGCGCGTATCGTCGAAATCCTCGGCCCAGCGCACGAAGTGATCCACGGCCATCTGGGGACGGTAAGCGTCGTAGATTTTGAGACGATAGCCCTTTTCCGCCAGGTCGTCGCTGACTTCGGCCAGGGCGGCGGCGGCTTCCGCGGTCAGCAGGGCGATGGGTTCTTCATAACCGTCAACGCGGTCGCCGACGAAGTTATACGTCGAATAATAACGGATCTCCAGAATCACGTCGGGCACAACGTCGCTGACGAGGACGAAGCCGGAAGCGTCGTCGGACAGCCGCGTGCCGTCGGCGGCGGTGCTTTCGCCGCTTTCCGCGGACGCTTCCCCGCAGCCGCAGAGGGCCAAAGCCAAAAGCAGCACGGTGAGGAGAACGGGAATCAATTGCCGGCAACGATATACTTTCATCGGTCATTCCTCCGGATCAAAACTGAAATGTCATCAATGTCCGTGACGCGAAAAACGAAGAACAAGGCAGCCCGCCGAACATACGGCCCAAACCGTAAAAGGCGGATCATAAAAGGAAGTCCGGACGATACGGAACGCAGGCCACAGTTCGCGCGGAGCGAAGGCGAACCGTCCCGACCCGCGCCTCACGGCCCTCGCGGCCGCCGCTCACACCGGGCAAATCCCCCGCCGCAAGCGCGAACCGCGGCCCATGTTTTACAAAACCCTTTCGGGAGCCTCGTTTTTTTGCGGGCGCACCTTTTCCACTAACTTATATAATTCTCCGCATCCTTCTTTTTTCCTGCTATTTTTCTCTTTTTTTCCCCTCATTTTTAAAGAACGCGGCCATAAAAAGAAGGGACGAAGGGCATACTAAAAAAAACGCGCGAAAACGCGCCTCAGGAGGTATCTCATGCATCCTTTTGCGCTCACTCCCCGGGCGGAGGAATCGCCCCCCGCCGACAACGGCATCAGCCGAAGCGGCGTCGAACCGCTTCCCCTGCCCCCCTATGAAAGCGACATCCACTGCGTCAGCGTCATCGGTCAGATCGAGGGCCATCTTGCCATGAACGACGAGAACAAAACCACCCGCTACGAAGAGATCCTGCCCCAACTCATCGCCGCGGAACAGTGCGACGGGATCAAGGGCGTCCTCTTTCTGCTGCACACCGTCGGCGGCGACGTCGAAGCCGGCCTGGCCATCGCCGAGATGATCGCCTCTTTGACCAAGCCCACCGTCTCCCTGGTCCTCGGCGGCGGTCACAGCATCGGCGTACCCATCGCCGTGGCCGCCGATCACAGCCTGATCGCCGCTTCGGCGGCGATGATCCTGCATCCGATCCGCACGAGCGGTCTCGTCGTCACCGCCGAGCAGAGCTTCAACTACCTGCGCATGATGCAGGAGCGCGTCGTCCGCTTCATCGTCTCCCACAGCAGCATCGGGGAGGAGGAGCTTTCCAAGCTGATGCTCAGCACCGGCGAGCTGGCCGGGGACATCGGCACCATCGTCGTCGGCAGGGAGGCGGTACAATGCGGCCTCATCGACGGTGTCGGCGGCGTCGGCGACGCCCTCGCCGCGCTCAGAGCCGGGATCGCGGCGAAAGAGAGGGAGGAGCAGAAAGAGAAGAAAAAATAAGGATTTTTCGGTGAATTTGTGGTAATCGGAGGGAAAACATGATATAATGGTGTGTAGCGCCGCTCCAAAGCGGAAAGAATAAAGAAAACGCGAGGCAAAACACCATGGGTTGGTTTGAAAGTATCTTTCTCGGCATCGTTCAGGGGCTGACGGAATTTCTGCCGGTCTCCAGTTCCGGTCATCTGACCATTTTCCAATATTTCCTCAATACCCAAGAATCGGGCATCACCTTTGAGATCGTCGTGCATATGGCGACGCTGATCTCGGTCATCATCTGCTACCGCAAGGACATCTGGGAGCTGATCAAGCATCCCATCCAGAAATACGTGGGCCTGATTTTGGTGGCCTCGATCCCCGCCGGCGTCGTCGGCGTGCTCTTCAACGACTTTTTTGAGGAACTCTTCGATTCCATCTGGGTGCCCACCTGCGCCCTCTACGTCACGGCGACGCTGCTCTTCATCGCCGACAGGCTCAAAGGCGACAAGAGCGGCAAAGACATCACCGTCTGGCAGGCGCTGCTCATCGGCTGCATGCAGATGATCGCCATCTGCCCCGGCATCTCCCGTTCCGGTTCCACCATCTTCATGGCGCTGCTCTTGGGCATTTCCCGGACGGAAGCGGCGAAATTCTCTTTTTTGATGTCGATCCCGGTGATCTTCGGCTCCTTCCTTTTGGAATGCGTCAAGATCGTCGGCAACACCGGCGGCCTCAGCTTCAGCCCGAGTTATATCGTGGCGGCGGTGGCGGCGGCCGTTTCCGGCGTTCTCGCCATCAAGCTCGTGGTCAATCTGCTGAACAAGGGGCGCTTCCGCTATTTCGGCTACTACTGCGTGCTCTTCGCCCTCACCACCACGGTGGCGCTGCTTTTGGGCATGTAAAAGGGCAAAGAATCCATCACGCGAAACCTCAAAGAGGACGGCTCACGCCGCCCTCTTTTTCTTTGCTCTTCTTTTTTCAACCCGACGCAAAAGACATACCGCACTCCTCTCTCCGCGCTCCTTCCGCCCCAAAAAGGCACGAAGGTGCCCACGAATGTGCCCTCGCCAAAAAGGCACGAATAAAGGTATCTGCGGACGTGCCCCTCACACCTCGCCATCAAAACGAAAACCTTTCTCTTTCTTCCCCCTCCCTCATTCATAAAGGCATGAATATGCCCTCACCAAAAAGGCATGAATATGCCCCTCCCTCATAAAAAGCAGGAAAAGGACAGCCTAAGCTGTCCTTTTCTATATTTAACGCGGCGGGCGGCCGAAAATCAAGCCGCTTTGCCGCGCAAAAACCTTTCTCTTACTTCCCTCTCCCTCGCCAAAAAGGCACGAATGTGCCCTCGCCAAAAAGGCACGAATATGCCCCTCCCTCATAAAAAGCAGGAAAAGGACAGCATAAGCTGTCCTTTTTCTTCTTTTCTCTTCTTTAAACTCAGTCGAAATATTTCACGCCGGAGAGGAAGATCTTCTGCTCGTAATTGCCGGGAACGTTTTTGTAAAGTCCCTCGCGGCAGCGTTCCGAGTGGCCCATCTTGCCGAGGATCAGGCCGCTGCTGTCGGTGATGCCCTCAATGGCCATGACGGAGCCGTTGGGGTTGTCCGGGGCGATCATCGTCGCCTTGCCGGCGGCGTTCACGTATTGACTGGCGATCTGTCCCTTTTGGATCATATCGCCCAAAATACCCATGGGCGCCGTGAAGCGTCCTTCCCCGTGGGAGAGGGGCACCGAATAGATCTCGTTCAATTCCGCCTCGGCGAACCATGGCGAGAGCTTGGAGATCAGCTTGGTGCGGGCGATGGTGGAGATGTGGCGGCCGATGCTGTTAAAGGTCAGCGTCGCGTCGTCCTCGCCGAGTTCACGGATCTCACCGTGGGGCAGAAGCCCCAGCTTGACCAGGGCCTGGAAGCCGTTGCAGATGCCGAGGATCAGGTTTTTCGCTTCGAGATGGGCGGCGACGGCCTCTTTGAGAGCCGGATCGCGGAAAACGGCGGTGATGAATTTCGCCGCGCCTTCCGGTTCGTCCCCGGCGCTGAAGCCGCCGGGCAGCATCAGGATCTGGCTTTCCTTCAGCGCCGCGGTGAGCGCGTCC
>CACXDX010000206.1 GCA_902766525.1 uncultured Bacillota bacterium
AACGAAAACGAGAAAAAGACAGTAGAGATACCAGAGATGACGCACCTGAAAACCGGATAAGACATACCAGAATATTTTATAAAATTCCTTGACCGGCAAAAGACCGCAGATCAGGATCGTCGGGAAAACGGCGAAGAAAGCAAAAACCAGATAGGGAACGAGCAAACGCCGGCCTTTGTTCCGTATATAAGGACGAAATTCACCGTATTTTCCTTTGCCGGCACCGAGATCGAAAAGCGCGCCGCTGACCGCGAAAAGCATCGGGATATGAAAACGATAAACGATCGTCGCCAAAGCGCCGAAAAACCAGGATTCCGATACAACGGCAACGGCACCGCCTTCACCGTACATATTGAGGCAATGACCGATCACAACGAAGAGAATCGCCCAAAGTTTAAGCTGATCATAGATAATATATTTTTTTTCTTCCATCTCTTTTTCCTTTTTCGTCAATAAATCCGCCGCTGCCGGATTTTTGCTTTATTATATCATAAAGTCTTTCGCTTTGCCATGATAAATAAGCAGAGATCGCACGGAGAATTTCCTTTTCATATCATCCTATGGTGACGTTTCTTTTCTATTCTCCCGGCACCCCGACGGGAAAAGCTTATTTTTAAAAAGGAGATAAAAAATGCTCCCCGAAACAGGGAGCATTTCATTTTGAATTATTCAGCCGGAAGAAACGGCTTATTCGTCTTTTTTGAGCAGGTCACGAATTTCCGTGAGCAACAGGATATCTTCGGCGGCTTCTTCGGCTTCTTCTTCGGCTTCCTCTTCCTTTTCCTTTTCGATCTTCTTTCTGGCGGTGTTTGCGGCCTTAATGCAGAAGAAGATGGTCAAAGCGATCAGCAGGAAGCTGATGCAGGCCTGAATGAAAGCGCCGTACATCACGTTGGCGGAGCCGACGGTGATGGAAAGACCGGCAAAATCCACTTTGCCGATGACGATACCGAGCAGCGGCATGAGAATATCTTCAACGAGTGAAGTGATGATGGCGCTGAAAGCCGCGCCGATGATCATACCGATGGCAACATCTACGATACTGCCGGATAACGCAAATTCTTTAAATTCGGCCCAAAAGCCTTTCTTTTCTTCATTTGCCATGAATTGTACCTCATTTCTTTTCGGGGAGCTGATCCCGATATGTTTTAAAACGCGGCGTAAAACATATTCGTTCTGTCTGACACCGCCTAAATAATAATATACCCTCATCGTCCATCCGTCAAGACGAAAAACATGAAAAAATCAAAGCTGTTCCATAATTTCTTCACTGATCTCGAAATTACTGTAAGCGTTTTGCACGTCGTCGTAATCGTCGAGGGCGTCATAGAGCTTCAAAATCTGCCGCGCCTGTTCGATGTCGTCAATGGCAACGGTGTTTTTGGGGATGCGCGTGACTTCCACTTCGGAAGGTTCCAGACCTTCCGCCATCAGCGCTTTACGCACCTCATCGAGGTTTTCAGGCATGGTGATCACTTCGGCGCTGCCGTCCTCAAAGGAAATATCCTCGGCGCCGCCGTCTAAAGCGATCATCATCACGTCATCCTCATCTTTGCCTTCCATCGGGATTACGATGCGGCCGACGCGGTCAAACATCCAGGCGACGCAGCCGGTCTCACCGAGATTGCCGCCGTTTCTGGAAAACAGGTAACGGATCTCACTGGCGGTGCGGTTACGGTTGTCGGTCATAATCTCCAGCAGGATGGCGGTGCCGTGAGGGCCGTAGCCTTCATAAACGATCTCATCCATTTTTGCGCCTTCACCGTTGCCGGCGGCCTTTTGGATACAGCGGTTGATATTATCATTGGGCATATTCGCGGCTTTGGCCTTCTGGATCATCAGCTTCAAACGAAAGTTGCCGTCGGGATCGGGACCGCCCTGCTGAACGGCGACGATGATCTCTCTGGAGATCTTCGTGAAAGCTTTGGCCCGTTCGGCGTCAACGGCGCCTTTTCTGCGTTTGATGTTTGCCCACTTTGAATGTCCTGACATATCGATTCTCCTTTTGCTTTATGCTGCTTAAAATTTTTTATAAATCCGTCTCTTTCATCGAGACCGGAAGATGGCGTTTATGTTCCGAAATCCGATGCAGTCTTTCGATCACTTCGCGATCGCTTTCGGAGATATCCTCTCCGCGCAGAAATGCGTCGATGACATCATAGCCGACGCCCATTTCCTTTTCATCGGTTTGCCCGGCAAAAAAACCGGCGCTGGGCGGTTTGGTCAGTATGCGCCCGGGTACACCGAGATAGGCGCCGAGACGAAAAACGTCCCCTTTGCTCAGATGAGCGAGAGGCAGGATATCCACGCCGCCGTCGCCGTATTTGGTAAAATATCCGGTATACAGTTCGTCGGCGTTATCCGTGCCGACGACGAGATAACTCAAACCGTTGCCGATGGCATAGAGGGTCGTCATGCGCAGCCGCGCGCCGATATTGCCTTTGCCGATGCGCTCATCCGCGATTTCCCTGTTTCCTGCCGCCAGCGCTTTTTTAACATCGTCAAAAAGCCCCTGCCGATATTTTTCGAGAGGGATCTCCAGATATGGCATATGAAAGGCCTCGGCCGCGGCGATGGCATCGAGACGATCTTCTTCAACATTGCCTGCGGGCATGATCACGCCGAGACAGTTTTCGGGACAGGCCCGGCAAAGCAGTCCCGCCGCGACCGAAGAATCAACACCGCCGGAAAGACCGAGAACAAACCCTTTCATTCCCGTGGTTTCAAGCTGAGCGCGCAGCCAAAGAACGATTCTTTCCGCGATCTCTTTCATGAACTCAGATCCTTTCCAAATGAATCTTGTGATCGACAAGGGAAAGATTCTCGATCCGCGCTTTTACGATCTTGCGTTCGCCGAAAATGCTTTCCATGACGACTTCATCTTCACCGGGAACGAGTTTATCCACCGCTTCCAAAAGCAGTTCGTATTCTTCTTCGCCTTTGTTTTTAATGTATACGTTGGCTTCACACATTTTTCATACCTTCTTTTTCGAGCGTTTCAATGAGTTTATCGATCAGATGGGGCAGAGGTTCTTTTTCGACTCCGATGATGCAGATATCGTTTTTGTTGAGAGGCAAAAGGATTTTCTTCGCGTGGGATGAACCGATGGCCTCGGCGATGGCCGGACTGACCTCGCCCAGCATGGCGTTGGCGGAAAGGATCGAAACCGTACCGACGATATAATCGACGCGATCGGCCATGTAACAGATGGCGTTTTCTCCCGTGGCGCCTTCGCTGGCACCGGCTTTCAGCATCTGCGAAGTCGCCAGCGCATTGGTGCCGAGAGCGATCAATTCCGTATCTTCGGAAAGCCGCGACCGCAGCTTTTCCATGATATGTTTTCCGATACCGCCGCCCTGACCGTCGATAACCGCTATCTTCATCCTTTTTCCTTCCTTCCGAACAACAAAACAAAATCACCTTATACAGGCACAAAACATTATTTTCAAAAAATTCATTCTTCCATGGATATTATCATATCATATCAAATAAAAATTTACAAGTTTCTCTACCCAAAGAGAAATAAATGTGATATAATATGACCAGATATATCATAAAACGGGAGGAAGAAAATGGCCAAGAAAAAATACTCCTTTTCGGATACGCCTGCCGATCGCAAGAAGAAAAAGAAAAAAAAGAAAAGAAAACAAAAGCATTCCCTTTTAAAAAGAGTGATCCTCATCGCCATTCTCGTCGTTCTTCTCATCATTATTTCCATCGGTGCCTATGCCTGTGTGCTGATCAAAACGAATTATGACGATATCGAAGGCGCTCTGAACGATCTTGACGAACACGGTATCATCCAGGCATCAAAATCCGAATTATATGACATTAACGGCAATCTTCTCATCGAAGTCAGCGGTTCTGAATTTCGTGATGTCATCTCGCTCGAGGATTATCGGGATTCCTATATTATTCCCGCCGTTATCGCCTCGGAAGATACCCGTTTCTATGAACACAACGGCATCGACTTCATTCGTCTGGTCGGCGCCGCCATTGCCGACCTCCGTCACGGCGGCGCGGCTCAGGGTGGTTCCACCATCACGATGCAGCTGGCGAGAAACGCCGTTTTGAATTCCCAGGATAAAACGATCGACCGCAAGATCAAGGAAGCCATCGTTTCTTTGAAACTGGAAAAGATGTATACCAAAGATGAGATCCTGACCTTCTATCTCAATGAAGTCTTTATGGGTCAGAACATCTACGGCATCGGCTCCGCGGCAAAATATTATTTCAATAAAGACGTCAGTGATCTGACTTTAAGTGAAGCGGCCACCCTCGTCGGCATGCTCCCCTCGCCCAACTCTTATTCTCCGGTCACGGATATGGATAAAGCGATCGATGTACGCAACAGAGTTTTGAACAAAATGGTCTCGACCAAGGAGATCAGCGAAGACGAAGCCGAAAAGGCAAAAGAAGATGCGCTTATTCTTAACGTTCAATCCATCAACGACAGCACCGAAGGCCATTCCTATTTCACGGACTACGCGATCAAAGAAGCCGACGCCATCCTCGTTGAACTCGGCTACAGCACCGGTTCCGTTTATACCGGCGGTTTCAGGATCTATACTTCACTGACCCCGGAAATCCAGGATAAGCTTGATGAGATCTATCTTGAAGGCGGCTATACCTTCCCCAAAGGCTACGGTGACGACAGTTTGGAAAGCGCCGCCATTTTCGCCAATCCCAAAACCGGGGAAATCTACGGCATGGCCGGCGGCAGAGAATACGATACGAGATTCGGTTATAACCGCGCTACGGATATGAAGCGGCAGCCCGGTTCGACCATCAAACCCCTCGCCGTTTACGGCCCCGCATTGGAAAAGGGCTATTCTCCCAACTACACCATTCTTGACGCGCCCCTGACCGGTCGCTACCAGCCGAAAAACTCCGGCGGAGGCTACAGAGGCGAAGTCTCCATGAGCACAGCCGTGAAATATTCCATCAACACCTGCGCCGTTCGATTGCTTCAGGAAATCGGAACGACAACCGGCTGGGAATTCGCGAAGAAACTCGGCTTGCCTCTCGTTGAGGACGACGATAATCCCGCTCTGGCTTTGGGCGGCATCACCTACGGTGTTTCTCCGCTGAACATGGCGACGGCCTACAGCTGCTACGCCACGGGCGGCGAAAAAACCGATCTGACCACGATCCACAGCATCGAAAGCCGCTACGCACAAGAAGGCGAATCGGCGATCTACGAACATGAACCCGATTTCAATCAGGTCATGAAGCCGAGCACGGCATATTCCATGAGCCAGCTTCTTCACGGTGTCGTCACCGGCGGTACGGCGACGAGAGCCAATATCGGCAGCCTCTTTATCTGCGGCAAAACCGGTACCACCCAGCTGCCTGATACGAAGACCTTCCGCGGTCGCTACGGCACGAAAGACGCCTGGTTTGCCGGGTATACGCCTCAGATCGTCGGCATCGTCTGGATGGGTTATGACAATGACGTCAGCGAAGACGGTTCTCCCCAGTATATGGCCAATGTCTACGGCGGTCAGTATCCCACGGTGATCTGGCGGATGGTTGTTTCCGAAGCTTATCGCGCCGGCATCATCGAAAATGAAACCTTTAAGAAACCTTCCGACTACAATTACACCATTGTCGAAAAAGAAGGCAATGACGATGAAGAAGAGGAAGAAGAGGAAGAGGAAAAAGAAGAAGAAAAGAAGGAAGAAAAACAGGAAAACACTGATCAGCCTGCCGAAGGCGGCGGCAATGAAGGCGGCAGCCAGGGCGGCCAGGGCGGCAACCAGGGGGGCGGCCAAGGCGGCAATGAAGGCGGCAACCAGGGCGGCGGCCAAGGCGGCAATGAAGGCGGCAACCAGGGCGGCGGCAATGAAAACCCCGACGATCACGACGCCATGCTGCAATTCTTCCGTTTTGCCATTCTTCCCAATCTGCAGCGGAATCTCATCGATTTCCCCGTTTTCCGCTGAATCAAAAAATCAACCTCCGGATCTTATCCGGAGGTTTTTTTTTGATTGAAAATCTCACTGTATCGCTTCGCCAAAGCGAAGCCTTTATTCTGATAATCCTCTCCGAAGAGGTCAAGTACGCGAACAGCATAACGAAACGTCTTATCTTCAAGCTTTTTTC
>CACXDX010000207.1 GCA_902766525.1 uncultured Bacillota bacterium
ACCGAAGCCGCGGCGATCTTGCGCAGTGTATCCGGCGTCGCCGGCTGTCCTCTACGGATACGGGAAAGATTTCCCGCCGATAATCCCGCGCGGGCGGCAAAGGACGTGAGATTTTCATCGCCGATGGCCGTTTTTATCAAATTGATATATATGTCTTTACGGGCTTGATCCATAAAGTATTCTTCCTCTGTTTTTTTATATTATATCGCAATTTTTGACTTTTTTCAACAAAAAAAGACATTGCGCTTCTGCGGCGAAGAAAAAAGTGTTATAATATAATAAAAAAAGAAATGAGGTATGATGATGAACCAAACCATTAAAGATATCCTGTCCCGACGCAGTATTCGTCGGTTTAAACCGGAACCCCTTCCCCGGGATCTTTTAGCCGAGATCATCACCGCCGGAGAGTTTGCTCCGACGGCATTGAATACCCAGAGCCTTCATTTCAGCGTGATCCTCAATCAGGATATCATCGCGGATATTTCCGCCGTTAACAAGAAGATCATCGGCGGCGATGACGGGAATCCTTTGAAAAAACTTGCTCAAATGGATAATTTCTGCAATTTTTATCATGCTCCCGCTGTGATCATCATCAGCAGTGACGATATCCCTTACGGTGTCGCCGACGCCGCCAATGCGGCGGAAAATATCTGCATCGCCGCCCAAAGCCTGGGAATCGGCTCCTGCTATATCGCTTCCTTTCTGCCGGCATTTGCTTCCCCGGAAGCGCCTCGTCTTAAGGATCGGATCATGCTCCCGGAAAACAAAATTGTTCGTTTTGCCGTCGCTCTCGGATATATTGACGGGGAGACTCCCTCGGCGCCGCCGCGGCGGGAAAACAATATCACCGTTATCGATTGAATGACTTCAAAAAAAATTGCGGCACAACGGCCGCAAAAAACAGGAAAGGAGATTTCCGTATGAAGAGGTGATTTCCAATGAAGCGGAAAGAGATACAGGGATACGGAAAACAGTTTGGCAATATGTAAATAATCGACCCCGTCTCCATAGGGAAGCGGGGTTTTTTTTAAACAAAAAAACTTCGCTTCTTCACGCGAAAAGCAAGAGACTCCAAGCAATACGGGGAATATCCTGACTTCACATCAACGCGGGGCCCGGCCTTCCCATTTTGATAAATCCGATCATCAAAACAGTGGCTGACTTTCGTCTCGAGTCCGCTCCGTTCCACAGTGGCGCGACCGTCCGAGATTTTGACTCGGTTTCTCCGTCGTATCGCAGCGTTCGATTGATTTACACTATATTTATATCATACCTCAAGAGAAAAGACAACCGGGAAAGTGTCATCTTTATGTTTAAAAATTTATCCTTTTGGTTTCAAAAATATTGCGGAAAAGAATCCGATGACAATAACGGCACATAATCCCGCGGCACCGGCAGTAAAGGCTCCGGTAAAAATGCCGAGAAAACCTTCATCTTTCAGAGCATGAAAAACACCTTCCATCATGCTGTTTCCGAAACCGCTGAGAGGAACGGCGGCACCCATACCGGCGAAGCGGATCAATCGGGGGTACAGTCCGAAAAAGCCCATGATCTCTCCGAATAAAACGACTCCGACCAGAACATGAGCGGAACTGACAAAAAAAGGCGTTTTGTCAATAACAAATTGGGCAGCGGCACAAAGAGCTCCGCCGACAAGAAAAGCCCAGAAAAACTGCGTCCACATTCTCATTCACACCCTTTCCAGTTCCACGGCATGAGCAATGGACGGAATCGTATTGCCCTGACCGACGCTGATCGTACTGAGCAATGCTCCCGTCCCGATCAGCAGTACACGCCGATATTTTTTCTCGCGAAAACAGTTTAAAAGATATGAACTCCACACCGAGGCGGAACATCCCGCACCGCTGCCGCCGGAAAAAACATCCTGTTTGGGGAAATACATCCAGCGGCCACTGTCCTGAAAGCGTTCATCGGCCAATATCTCTTCCTTTCGCAAAAGCGTTTTCAACAGATCCAGGCCGCGGGAACCGAGATCCCCGCTGAGAATCAAATCATAGTCATCAGAGGATTGACCGCGAAAAGAAAGATGACGCAAAATCGTATCGGCGGCAGCCGGCGCCATGGCGGCACCCATATCGTTGGCATCCTTCACACCGTAATCAACGACACGTCCTACCGTACAACCGCGAACACGGATTTTTGAAAGGGCAGAGGAAAGCAGCAGAGCACCGGCAGCCGTTACCGTCCATTGACTCCAGGAAGGGCGCTGGATCCCAAGCTCCGTAGGATAACGAAATTGCCGCTCCGATGTGGCATTGTGGCTTGAAACCACCACGACGGAAGAGCCGATATAACCGGCATTGATCAGGGAAGCTCCGAGGAGGATCCCTTCCGCCATGGTGGCACAAGCATTATATAAACCAAGAAAGGGAATATCCCTTTCTCCGGCGGCGAAATTGGTGATGGTCAGCTGATTGATCAAATCTCCGCCCAAAAGCAGATCCACCCGACGGTCTTCACTCCTCGTTTTTTTCAGGAGCAGATTCACGGCGTCACGCTGCATGGCGATCTCCGTTTTCTCCCAGCTTTCCTCGGCGGACTGGATGGACGGATATATTTTATCAAAATACTCTTTTAAAGGTCCTTCTCCCTCTTTGGGGCCGACCACGGCAGCGCCGCCGGCGATATACACCGGCGCCGGAAATAAAAATGAGGAGCGATGGATCACGGCACACCTCCCGTCCATAAAAGCCAGAGATACTTTATAAGTCCCAAAATGACCGAACCGGTAACACCGAAAACGATAACGGGTCCGGCCAAAGAAAACAGTTTCGCGCAAAGGCCGGCAATAAGACCTTCGGTTTTCCATTCCAAGGCGGGAGCCACAACGGAATTGGCAAATCCGCTGATGGGAACGACGGAACCGGCGCCGGCAACTTTCCCGATCTTATCATATACACCGAGGCCGGTCAGGACCGAACCGCAAAAGATAAGAAACAGCAGAACGACCGTTATCGCATCTTTGTCATTGAGATTCGTTCCGACAAGCAAAGCGTAGAGGATCTGAGCGATCAGACAGATGAGACCGCCGACAAGAAAGGCCATTACCATGTTTTTTAAAACCGGCGGCGGCGCTTTCGTTTCTTCAATCAAAGCAGCGTATTCTTTTTTTCGCGCCTCCTCAAGCGAGGCGCGCATCGAGTCACGCAAAGGATCGCCCATAAAAACAACCTCCGCTCATAGCATCACCGATTTTAAAAAAAATATACAAAAAAACAAGGCTTCACAAACGAAGCCTTGTTGCTTTAAAAAACAATTTCACGCTTATTCATCGACGCCGGCATTGACGTTTTCCGCGATCAGTTTTTGTTTTACATCCCACAATTTTTGAGAAAGATCAACGTAATAGAGATGGGGATGCTCAAATCGTTTCATTTCATCCCAGAGAAGATCGATCTGCGCCTTGCTGTAATCCCGAATTTCATTAACATCGGGGCGATGTTCGAGGACACACCGACCGTTTTTAAAAACGGGAACCTGCAGTTCTTTGATTTTATAATTATCAAGCGTCAGCTTTTTCCAGGGATGCTCCGGATCAAAAATGGTCAGCGGTTTGCTCGGATCGATCACTTCATCGAAGACGGTGATCAGATCCGCTCTGGCCATCCCGGAATCACGATCAAAGATACGCCAAACCTTTTTATAATGGGGCGTTGTGATCTTCCCGGTATTTTCGCTGACTTTAATCTTGGGGATCACGTTCCCCTCCTCATCCTCAATGGCACAGAGTTTATAGACACCGCCGAATACCGGATCGCTCTTGGATGTGATCAAACGTTCCCCAACACCGAAAGAATCAATGCGTGCTCCCTGGCGCAGCAGATCGGTGATGATGTATTCGTCAAGAGAATTGGAGATCACGATGCGGCAATTGCCGTAGCCGGCCTCATCCAGCATCCTTCTGGCTTTTTTCGTCAAATAAGTAATATCACCGGAGTCGATGCGAATCGCGCAGTCCTCTATATTGAATTCTTTAAAAACCTTGATCGCGTTGGGAATACCGCTCTTTAAGACATTGTATGTATCCACAAGCAAACAGGGGTTTTTCGGGTAGCTTTCACAATAGGCGCGAAAAGCTTCGATCTCGGAATCGAACATCTGAACCCAGGAATGAGCCATCGTTCCTCCGGCGGGAGTGCCGTACAGCTGCTCCGCGATGGTACAGGCCGTACCGACACAGCCGCCGATACAGGCTGCCCGGGCGCCGTTAATGGCGCCGTCCCTGCCCTGGGCTCTGCGGGAGCCGAATTCCGTTACGGGACGACCTTCGGCGGCACGACAGATACGATTGGCTTTTGTCGCGATCAGACTCTGATGATTCAGCGTAAGCAAAACAAAAGTTTCTATGAATTGCGCTTCCGGAGCCGGAGCACGCACCGTCATGATCGGTTCGTTGGGGAAAATCGGTGTTCCCTCCGGAATCGCCCAGATATCTCCGTGAAAGGAAAAATCTTTCAGATACGAAAGGAATTCTTCATCGAAGATACCCTTCCCCCGCAGAAAAGCAATATCTTCTTCGTCAAAGGACAGATTTTCGATATAGTGAATGACCTGTTCCAACCCGGCGGCGATCGCAAAGCCCCCGTGATCGGGAATACTGCGGAAGAAAACATCAAAATAGGTGATTTTATCTTTCCATCCGTTTTTATAATAGCCGTTGGCCATGGTCAATTCATAATAATCGCAAAGCATTGTGTCGTTGTATTCCTGTTTCATCTTTTTTCACCTCACATGCTTTTATTTCGTTTCTTTTTATCATAACTCATTTCCCCATCTTTGTAAAGCGGGAATAAAAAAAGGCTTTAAAAAGAATATTTGTATTGCCCCGATCACAAAATAATGATATAATAAAATTCATTAATGAGTATATTCATACATGTCATTTTGCTGTCATATTCATAACGGCAAATGACACAAGAAAGGCACCGCCCATGGCAAATCATTCTCACAGCGGTGAAATCGCCCTGCTGACCACAGCCTTGATTTGGGGAAGCGGTTTTATCGCCGTCGATTACAGTCTGTCCTGCGGTTTCCCGCCGGGATTAATTAATATGCTGCGATTCCTCATCGGCACCGTTTTTCTGCTTCCTTTCGTGGCGAAATCACTTAAAAAGACCAGCCGGGCGGAACTCATCACCGGGATCGTCGCGGGATTTTTCTTTTTCTGCGGATTTCTCTTTCAGGCCCAGGGCATGACCACCATCGAGGTATCCAGCAATGCCCTGCTTACCGCAACAAATCTGCTGATGGTGCCGTTTATCGCCGGAGTCTTCTTCAAGGAAAAGATCGGGATCAAAGTCTACATCGCCGTTTTTATCTGCTTTTTGGGTATGTCGATTTTAAATTGGAGAGACGGCGGCATCCATTTTCGCATCGGCGATATTCTGACGCTGATCTGCGCGCTGTCCTTTGCCTGTCATATCGCATACCTCGGTCATAACGCCAAGGACAAAGATCCTATGCGCCTGACTTTTCTGCAAATGTTTACCGTCGCCGCATTCGCCTCGCTCTATTTTGTTATCGTTGAAAGTGACCGGATTCAGATCACTCACTTCACCAATGGCATGGCAGCCATTGTTTATCTGGCAGCCTTTCCCAGCGCTCTTTGTCTTTTCCTGCAAACCTTCGGCCAACGCCGTACC
Organism: uncultured Bacillota bacterium; assembly: GCA_902766525.1. GTDB lineage: Bacteria > Bacillota > Dehalobacteriia > UBA7702 > UBA7702 > UBA7702. Next base: position 5,664 of record CACXDX010000207.1, read on the forward strand.
GCCACTTCAAAAAGTGCCATCCTGCTATCCTTTGAATCCCTGTTCGGCGCCGTTTTTTCCGTGATCCTGGGATTGGAACCGCTTACCGTGAATCTGCTCATCGGCGGCACGATTGTCCTGTTTTCCGTTATTTGGCTGGAATGGAGCAGCGGCAAAACCGACTCGCCGGCCAAAAATTAAAA
>CACXDX010000208.1 GCA_902766525.1 uncultured Bacillota bacterium
AGCCATTCAAGGCGCATTTTTTGGAAGATGAGCGGCGCTCTTTTCAGTGTACCCGAAATAACATCAAGACTTCCGCCCACGCCGATGGCTACCGAAGCGCCGGTCATTTGTCCGTAACGGGCGATCCACTGATCCTGATAAGGAGCACCCATCGCGACAATGAGGATTTCCGCACCGCTTGCTTTGATGGTTTTCGTCATCGCAAGAGCATCCTCTTCCTTCTTCCCGAAATAACCGTCGTGATAGCCGCAGTATTTCAGATCAGGATACTGTTCTTTGATCTTTTCCGCGGCAGCCGCCGCAATTTCTGGCTTAGCTCCCAAAAAATAAAAACCGTGAGAACCGTCCCGATATTTTTCCATCATCGCAGTCAGCAAATCGATACCGCAAACCCGCTCCTTCAAATCAACGCCGTATTGCTTTGCGGCCCAAAGGATGCCGGTTCCGTCCGGCGTAACCAGATCCGCGTTGTTGATCAAAGCGGCAAGTTCGGGATCATCCCAGGCACCATATGCAATTTCCGCATTAAGGGTGATCACCTGAGTCCATCTTTGCTCAGTCAAAGCGGCGTCGATCACCCGAAGGGCGTCGGCCATCGTCACGGTATGAACTTTTAAGCCGAGGATATCAACTTTTTTCATGATTCTTTATTCCGTTTCCCCGTCCGTTTCCTCCGCACCCGCTTCAGCGGTCAAGCTGCCGTCGGGCGTAATATCGGTCTTGGTCGTCGTCGCCTCGATGTTTTCGGGGATATCCCCGAAAGCATTCAAAGCGTCGATCAAGGCCCGGCCTTTTTCCGTAACAAATACGTAGCTGATATCGTCTTTATATTCGGGTACGGCGTCAAGCTGATAAGTCTGAAAATCGACACCGTCTTTAAACTTCAGCATAATCTGAAGCATCTGAGTTCCGGAAAAATCGGTTTCCATGTTTTCCATCACCGCCGTACACAATTCGGGAATGTGCAAAACGGTTCCCGCGGAGAACATTTTTTCCTTCATCGCCACAAGAAAGGCCTGCTGACGATCGATACGACCGAGATCTCCCATGCCGTCGGCACGAAAACGGCAAAACTGCAGCGCGGTTTGACCGTCCAAAGTCTGAACGCCGGCCTTCAAATCGATATTGTCATCGGGAAACATCGGGTCGGCTTCATAAACCATATCATAGGGAACGTTGACGGTAATACCGCCAACCGCGTCCACCAATTGCTTGAAACCTTCAAAATCCACATCAAGAAAGTAATCGGGATCGATACCGAAATTATATTCCAGCGTTTGATGCATCAATTCTCTGCCGCCGTAGGCGTAGGCATGATTGATCTTCGTTTCTTCTCCCGTGGTCGGAATCGTAACATAGGTATCACGGGGGATGGAAAGCAGCCGGATCTGATCCTCATCCAGATTAACATAAGCGAGCATCAGCGTATCACTGCGGCTCATTTCATCGGTTTCGCGCTTATCACTGCCCAATAGCATCACGACCATCTTACCTGAGGCGAATGCTTCCTTTTGTTCCTCGGTAATGACGGTATCCGTCGAAGCTGAGGCGGGGCTGCCGAAAACCAGCGGGTAAATGTATGCGCTGACATAACCGATCCAACCGAAAATAAACATCAGTGCCAGCAAACAAATGACAAAAAAGACCATGGCGACGCGGGCATGGCGCTGCTTCGCCTTGGACACCGGTTTTTTCTTTCCTTTTCCTTTGGCTTGCTTAGGCTCTTGTTTTTTGCTGTTTTCGCCGTTTTTCTTATTCATTATGTTATCCTTATAAAAGTTCTTTTTTTATATTGTAAGTCAAAACCTGCCAAAAAGCAACTGATTCCCCTAAAATCCTTTAAACAGACACTAAAACGGATTCGAAGTCCTGTTCCAAAACGGCGGTGGCTCTTTCCACATCGATCGTGGGGAAATGACCGTTATCATAAACGATATTGCCGTCGCAAACCGTCATCACAACATCGCCGCGGTCTGCGGAATAAACCAGATGATGCAAAAGATTGCGGCGGGGGGCAAAATGCGGACGATCCAGATTGAGAACGACAAAATCGGCGCGGTATCCTTCGGCAATCATCCCCGCATCGTTTCTTCCCTGAGATAAGGCCGCATTGCGTGTGGCATACCGCAAAACTTCTTCCGGTGTGACAGCGGCGGGATCTTCGCTGCCGATCCGCTGCACGAGAGCGAGAGCCTTCATTTCATCAAACATCTGCAAACTGTTGTTACTGGAAGCGCCGTCGGTGCCGAGAGCAATCCGAATGCCGCGCTTTCTCATTGCTTTCAGATCGGCGATGCCGCTGGCCAGTTTCATGTTGCTGATCGGACAGGTGGCAACGGTCACGTCTTTTTCCGCAAGCAAATCCATATCTTCCTCGCTCAGCCAAACACAATGAGCCGCCGTGGCGGGGACGTCAAAAAGGCCGAGATCATAAAAGTATTGAGCCGGCGTTTTACCGTGACGTTCCTGACATTCCTTATGTTCTTTGGCGGTTTCCGAAAGGTGTAACTGCATTCGACAATTTTTTTCTTTAGCATAGGCCGCAACGTCACCGACAACCTTGGGCGAAGAGGTATACTCTCCGTGAATGCTCATATCGACGCGCAAACGACCGCCGTCTTTCCCATGCCAATTTTGGAAAAGCCGTTCATTCTCTCCATAATCCGGAAGATCTTTAAAACCGCGATCATCAAAGCAGACGGTTCCGATGGAAAGATTCAATTTCGCGCCGCTTTTTTCAAAGGCACTCATGATTGCCTCGCCGAAAAAATACATATCCGTTGACGAAACGACCCCGGCGGCAAACATTTCGGCGATACCGACCAAAGTACTGTTGTAAACCATTGCCGGCGTCAACTTCGCTTCAAAGGGAAATATCTTCTCATTGAGCCAGCGGGAAAGCTCCATATTCTCACCGTAGCCGCGCAGGATCGTCATCGGTGTATGACCGTGGGCATTGTAAAAAGCCGGCATCAAAAGACGATCTTTGCCGTCGATCACCCGGCGGGACGTCCCCTCCGGACGTTCTTTTCCCACATAGCTGATGATGCTGCCTTTGGTAAGAACATACATATTATCTTCAATATGAAACTCAGGCGTTAAAACCGAAATATTTTCAAAAAGCATGGGATTCCTCCTATCTCATAACAACAAAAAGGAAGCGGAACTCATCTTCTCTCAAAGACGGGTTTCGCTTTTAAACTTATTTTTCTTCTTTATCTTCTTCCAAATTTTCGGGCTCTGCGTAAACGGCTCGATCCATCAAAACCTTGCGTTCCTCCGGAGAAATCGACGCAATCGCGGCGTTAACAACATCCATCAGCTCTATTCTGTCTTTTGCCATACCGACGGCAAAAGAAGAAAATTCTTCGTCCGTCTCAAAGCCCTGTCCATCGGCAAAAATGATCATGGCATATTCGGGATGAAGACGCGTCGCCGACATTCCTTCGGGCAGCGTTGTCACATATCCGTCAATCACATTATTGTTCAGAGCCACACGCATATCCTTATGAAAGGTCATCGCAGGCATTATTTCGGCGTTTTTAATCTGAGGCAGCAACTCGTCATAAATATAGGAGCCGTTCTGTGCCGTTAAACGAGCGTCCTGAAACCCTTCAATCGAGACTTCATTGGCATAAGCACCGTTTTTTAAGACAATAACCACATATTCGTTCTCATAATATGCGTCGCTGAAATCAATGCGTTCCGTCCGGTTATCCCGGGGATTGACGCCGGCAATCAATAAATCAATGTCGCCGTCTTCCACTGCTTTGATGAGATCGGAACGATCATAAACCTCAACGGTGATATCCACATCGAGTTCTTCGGCGATGGCTTTGGCAATCGCAACATCATATCCGCCGGCAAAACCGTCTTCACCGTCGATCTCAACGGTATCTTCGCCGCTCTCTTCCTGAATCCAGCCGAAGGGGGGATTATCACAGCTCATCCCTACGACCAGCGTATCACCGATGGCGTCCCCTTCCTCTTCAGTCGGCGCATCCTTCTGAGTTCCGCATGCTGTCAGAATCAAAACGACAGTACATAACAGAATCAATGATATCCATGTTTTTTTTGACATTTCTTCATCCTACCATATTATTCTTTACAGACAAGACTCATATCTTCTCTTTTCAGAAACGGAATACCTTATCAAATTCCGCCTCCCAAAAAGTATTTTCCCTCAAAAACAGCAAAATGTCAAGTCCGAACCGTTTCACCGATAAGATCGGTTTTCACATAAGCAAGAGCAGATAAACCACCGCAGATACCATAGGCAAGAAGCATTTTCGCATATACGGCTTCGGGGGCGACATCTTTGAGAAACAGCGTGTTTTTCCCCGGATTCAATGCGGAGACGTAACCCTCTTCCCGTTCGGAACCGCCGACGATCACCACGGGGATATCACGTTCGGCGGCATTCTCCAAAAGCAGCGTGAGATTTTCCTCTCTGCCTTCGGAACAGAACATTCCCGTATGATACGTTCGCTGAAGAACAGCTTCGATACCGTCGAGATTCACTTTCGCATAATCGAAACCGGGATATGGGCAAAGCTGAAGAATTCCCCTGCTCAAAACGGAGGAAGGGAATCCCCCGAAAGAAACGGACCGGCAATGATTGAGCGGATCCTCGTTTTTGATCAGACATTCTCCCTTGATCCATCCGTACGGGATATTGCCCTGACTGAAGAAACCGACGTGAATATCGTCCATCTGCCGCAAACGACCGCCGCGATGGACATAGATAATACCGTCACCGTTGCGATAAACGGCAAACACACCTTTTTCTCCCCGACAGATCACGGTCAGCGCAGCAAGAAAATTGGGGATGCCGTTGGAGTTTTCCTCATTCAAGGGATGATCCGCGGCGACAAAAACGATGGGAATATCAATGTTCCCCAATGCGAATGCAACCAGATTGACGGAATAGGCAAAGGTATCGGTACCGTGACAAATAATCACACCATCATAGTTTTTAAAGTCCTGATTGCTCAAGGAGAGAAGCAATTCCTCCAGACGAAAAATCGTCATATTTTCACTTAAAATTCGAAAGGGGGAATAGGTTTGAAAAGAAATGTCATCGGCAGCCGATCTTGCCGCCACTTCCTGATTTTCCAACACGGAAACGTTCCCGACGGCACGGAGACCGTCTTCCCCGCATCGGGAAGCGAAAGTCCCTCCGGTTTCAATCAATAAAATCTTTTCGGACATTTACGATCTTCCTTTTTTCCAAGTTGATTTGCTGAATCTATTTTACCACAAAACACGGGAAATTTCACATCATTCATGTATGGCAAAAGCCGTTTTTTCCAATAATATGTTTATATCTCAAATATATCCAAGGAGGAAATTATGACATCACCTGTTCTGTCCGAAGAAAAAACATCTTTCGTTCCTTTTGCCAAAAGCGAAACCAAGCTCAATCTGCTGCGTGCTTTTGCCGGCGAGTCTCAAGCCCGCAACCGTTACACCTTTGCCGCCGAACGCGCCCGAAAAGAGGGTTACGCCATTCTCTCCAACATTTTTCAATGCACCGCCGATCAGGAAAAGGAACACGCTCAAATTTTTTACGACGCACTGAGGAAAAATCATTGCGAAGAGAAACTCGAGATCAAAGCCTCATACCCCGTGGACGGAGAAGGATCTCTGATCGACGAATTGAAAAACGCCTATCACCATGAATTCAGTGAATTTCAAAAAATCTATCCGGATTTCGCAAAAAAAGCGGATGAAGAAAGCTATCCCGAAATCGCCTCGCTCTTTCGCATGATCGCCTCTATCGAACAATGCCATGGAGAGCGTTTTGCTCTCTTTTGCAAACTTATGGAACAGGATCAGCTTTTCCGTGATAATGAAGAAATTGTTTGGGTCTGTCTCAATTGCGGCTACCGTTTCTTTGGCACCGATGCTCCGACGGTATGTCCGGTCTGCAAGCATAATCAGGGCTATTACACCAGAAAAGCGCTGGAGCCTTACGATTGCTGAATCGTCATGTTCATCATTTTTCAAAAAGATCCGACCGCGAGGGGGGAAGAGCGGTCGGATCTTGGTTTTTACCGGAACTGCCATGCCTCAGCCTCCGATAAAACTTTTTGACTTATTTATTCGGGGAATAAAACGGTAGCGGCTAAATCTTCC
>CACXDX010000209.1 GCA_902766525.1 uncultured Bacillota bacterium
GGCGCCGGCAATGAGGCCGCGCTGTTGAACAATCTCATCACGAATGAGTCCAACGAAGCCAACAACTCCCTGATCGAAAACCTTGGAAATAAGATTATCGATGATCCTGAAGGAGAAAACAGCGATCCGTTAGCGTATTACAGAGAAAATGATCTCAACAATATTACAATGAAAAGCCGTTATGGAAATGGCCAGGAAGAGATCCCCGAGGACATCATCAGTGATGAAAAGGAACATTATTATCGTAATGATCTCAACAATATGCCCATTGATGAACCGAAGCGAAAGAAAAAAAGCGAAAGCAAAAGCAATGGGCTCAATCTCATCAATGAACTGCCCGAAAAGGGAATGAGTGAAAAATATCTCTCAGATGAGATCAGTGAAGATGATCCGAATGCGCTGATCACAAATATCGTCAACGAGAATCACAATACCCAAAAGGGGAAAAAAGCTAAGCCCTCCCAAAAATCCGGAAAAGAAACCATCATAAAGCTCCTTGATGATGCGATCGAAGAGGACGAAAAAAGCAGCAGTTCAAAAGGTTCCGTGAACAAAAAGAGCGGCAAATCAAATAGTTCTGCCAATGCTCCCGCAGACCGCATCAAAAATGAAGACCTGGATGAAGTCAGCGATGATATGAAGCCCATCGATGGCTGGAACTTTACCCCCACCAAACTGCCTGCCCGAAAGACACCGGCCTGGTGGCAGAAGCTCTTCACCCGGACCGCATATTACACCGGGAAGAGCCTTGGGAAAATTGTAGGTTTCTTCTTTCATCTGTTCACCGGCGGCTGGAAATTTTGGACAAGAAACAAGGCCAGAAATATAAACGAGGCCGCTCACCAGGAAAAGCGGGATCATGAATCGATCCCCGGCTGGGACGGCGCAAAATGGGAAGGCTATGAGCAAAGGGATGATGAGCCGGATATCGATTTCCGCAGGGTCCCGGCCATATGGTCCTACCCGATCGCGGCAAAAGCCGAAAAAGCACCGGATAAACCGGCAGATCCTGTGATATCGATCTACGTCTCCCAGCCCCGGCCGGGAGAGGATGACCTCACTGTCAATGAAACAGGCACCGGCCATTCGGGGATAGGCATCGAATTCAGCCGGAAAAGCAATATCACCGGAGCGTGGGAGCGCTATAACATGCGCTTCGGGTACTACACGGCAGGGGGCATCGATACCAGAGCTGCGAATTCGGTCATGGCTTATAACCGGGCTCTGATCCCCGGTCAGTTGATGAACGAAAGAGGCAATGAGTATGATATCTCCCGCAGCTATAAGATCACCAATCAGCAGGTCAATGCGGTTCTGAAGGCCGCGGAAACCTATCCGGACAAAGGGTATAACAGCCTTACGCGCAACTGCACCACCTTTGCGAAGGAAATGATCGTCAAGTATGCACAGATTCCCGCCGGAGATGCGATTTTTAAGAAAGATACGCTCCAATACTCCGCGAAACAGAACCTCATGCTGCTGGGCGCGGGATCTATTTCCATGCTGGGTAAGGCCGGGATGGAACAGAACCTGACCAAACTGACCCGCGGGGATGATACCAACTATCCTGGCTATGGCAACAAGCGAATGACCCGCGAGGAATATGACCAATACACCAATTCACTCAGCTTTTTCAAAGGCACACCTTTAAAAGCTGACACGCCTAACGGCGCTGCCGAAAATATGCGGAGACTGGAAGGAAAGGGAAGAGGGACGATCGGATCTTTCAGACAGAAAAACGACAGCGTTTTGAGTCCTATTGCGGCCCTTACGAGGCTGACTTTAGAGGCAGATACGATCAGAACCGTCCTTCAGCAGATCACGCCGGCGGATAATCTGGAACACGATAATTATAAGAAGGCAGTCATTTGGGTGTCGGGAATGGGAAAGTCCCTGATGGCTATCAGCAGATTTGAAGATATTGACGACAGGCAAAAACTGAAGAGGCTCCGGGCTCAGCTGACAGAGGATATCAACAATCTGAATACCGTTCTGTTCGATTACTATAAAAATGACAGTAACCTCCATATGCCGATCATGAATGCCATTTCCATACTGACAAATGCCATCAATGGCGTCGATGCCGGTTATGAATCCTATATAGAATCAACGAATAGAGAAGATGATGAACTGAACAATCTCCGGGTGTCATTCAGAAAAACCGCCTACGATATCAGTTTTGGGAACGGACATACGATTGCAATGACTCCATCACTGTATGAAGCCTTTCTCCAGGTTTATAAAACTCCGGACGCAGCGCTTCGGTCCATCCTTCGGTTTAACGAATTGAGCAATCTGGACGAGGATGCTATGACTCCGGAGCAAAAAAAGGAGCATGAAAAAATCGGACGTATGCAGGCCCTTGTACGCGAATTCGAAAAATCGCACCGGTACATGCTGGAAAAGCAGTCCTTTACACAGCAGGATATTGACTACGCCTTCGGTCTCGAGAAAAA
>CACXDX010000210.1 GCA_902766525.1 uncultured Bacillota bacterium
ACTCGCCGAAAAAGGGACAGAGTGAAAAGTATGAAGGCGGGGAAGCGCGGCGCTGTCCGCGCCGGGAGCATTTTTGAAAAGGATCCGTATTCCGTTCAACGGAGCTTTGAGATCCGTCCTTTTCAACGGGAAATCCTTTTTTGATCGGAATCAAAAGGAAACGGCGGACGGCTTGAGGAGCCGCCCCGAAAACAAACAGCGATCCGCCCAATGGGCGAATCGCTGTTTTTAATGCTCGTTTTGTGACTTTGTGACTTAAGCCATGATCCGGCTTCCTTTCAAAAGATCATTCTCTGTCTCTTCTTTCCAGTTCGGACCAATCGAAGGGCGGCAGTACTTTCGTCCACTGTTCGGGATCGCTGCCTTCCACGTATTCGTGGTTGTTGGTGGCTTCCTGGATGTCGGCGTAATACCATTTGGAGGTATCCATGTTGTCCGGCCATTCATGCATGCCTTCGCAGAAGTGATCCTTATCGGGATGGCGGCCCAAAACGCGGTTGACGATGGCCATGGCTTCGGCGCGGGTGATGTTTTCATTGGGTCTGAAGGTGCCGTCGGGATAACCGGTGACAAGGCCGTAGTAAACGGCTTTGAGAATGTAATCATATGCCCAGTGGCCGTCGATATCGCTGAAGGTATTTTCCACCGATTCCGTCCAGTCTTTGAAGAATCGGACGGCGATGGTGGCGAATTCGGCGCGGGTGATCGGGTTGATGGGTCTGAAGGTGCCGTCGGGGCAGCCCTTGATCACGCCGCAGTTGGTCATCGTGGAGACGGCGTTGTTGAACCACTGGCCTTTTTTCACATCGCTGTAGGGATTTTCGCTCATCCACATTTCATTGCGGTAATCATCATCAAGGAGGCGGAAGAAGATGGTGCAGACTTCGGCGCGGGTGATGAGGCCTTCGGGATGGCTGAGGCCGTCGGGTTCACCGATGATGTAGTCACGGTGGTCGTCCTTGTTCAGCGGCGGCGTATACGTATTTTCAAAGGAGATCTTTTCGGGAGCGATTTCCGCCGTGAGCTTGCCGGTTTCTTCATCGGCAGTGACGCTGACGGTCACGGTCTTCGGCGTTTCGTCGTAGGTCATGCCTTCTTCGTTGCCGGGGATCTCGCTGAGAATGTAGGTGTATTCGCCGGCCTCTTCAAAGGCGATGGGTCCGAAGCTGATGAGACCTTCACTGTCGTTGGTCACTTCGGTCACTTCGGGCATGGGCGCGTTACCGTCTTCCGAAGCGATGGTGAAGCGGAAGTCATCACCCTTCAGGGTGAGGCCGGTGAGGACCTTGGTGGCTTCGATGCTGACGCTGCAGGAGGTATAAAGATTCGTGAAGCTGACGAGGTAATGGGAATTGGTCGCTTCGATCGTGCCGGAGATCTTCGCTCCTTCCACGGTACCGGTTCCTTCCGTCTTGGAAGAGGTCTGATTTCCTTCGTCGTCATATTCAAAGTCGTATTCTCTTTTGCCTTTCACTTCTTTGAGGCTGAAATTGTCGGGCATCGCGGTTTCGCTGACTTCATAGGTGGTGTTTGTGGACACGTCGATCATGCAAAGCTTCCAACCTGCCCGCAGTTTGAACGTGACGGCAGCGCCGCTTTCGGCGGTGAAGTAGCCGGTGGGCTGTCCTTCTTCGTCAAGCTCCGCGTCGGCGCCGCTGATATCGGCTTCGTTGGTGATGAAAGTATCACCGTCCGTAACGGAGAAGCGGATATCGTCACTGTTGGCATCGGTAACCTTCATGCTAAAGGAAAACTTCGCGCCGGTCGGTGCGCTGTCGCCTTCAACTTCCTTAGTGATATTCAACGTACTTTTTCTGTGGTTTACGGCGGTGAGTGATGCAGCAGCCGCGCTGTTGTCCGCGATATAATATTGATCTCCGCCGCCGAAATTGAGCTTGTAATAGTCTTTCCCGTCGCTGCTGTAAACTGCGGGAGCGGTCATTGTTGTCATGGTGGCGGGGATGTCATCGCCTTCAAGTTCAATGAGGATGGTATCGCTGCCGTTGATCTTCATCGGATGCATGGTCGGGGCGTCGAGTTCCCAGTAATCGGCGATGATTTTCGGTTCCGCGAAGGCATAATCGTGACCTGCGGCTTTGATTTCCACCTTGCCCGTTTGGGATACGGTCATGATGCCGATGGAGGCATAGACTTTATTTTGCCAGTCGTTGTTTTTGTTCAGGCCGATTTCAAAGTAGTCATCACCGTCGCGCAGAGTCTTCATGGTGATGTCCTGGTCCTCAAGATCGTCCAGCCGGTTTTCCCATTCTTTGGAGAGGGACAGCAGTTTTACGGCGCCGGTTTGTGTCGGTTCGGGATTTAGAAATCCGACTTCGTTGGTTTCACCGGTTCTTGTATCGGTGTATGCCAGTGAGGCTTCGGTATTGGTGGCAAGGGAATATTCGGCGTTCTCGCCGCTTCCCTGTCTGAGCAGATAAGTCTGAATATTCGGATCGAGATCTTCATAGGCGACAATGCCGTTTTTGAGGTCGGCGATAAGGTCAAGAGTGTACTGGCTTGGGTAAACCTCAAAGGTGACGTGATAGGTCACTTCGTTTTCGAGGATGCCGATGGCATTGAGGTCCCAGATTACGCTGCCGTTTTTCAGTTCGGCTGCGGGGGGAGCGGGATCATCGCCGCGCTTCCATTCGCTGCCGAGACCACCGTTGCCCGTACCGTATTCTCCGCCGGAGCGGTAGTATTTGAAGGAATCGGTGTCGACTTCGAGGAGATGGGCGATGCCTGTTTCCGTCGTTACCGATTCGGTGGTGCCGTCGTTAATGGTCACACTGCCGATGCCGGCCATCAGGATTTCTTCCCAAATGGTGTTTAAGGCTTCCTGCAAAGCGGCGGTATTGTCGGCCGGATAGTAGCGGTCAAGACCGGCGCCGGAATCTTCGGCCAGGCCTTCCATGCGGTCAACGTTGCCGTAGACGCCGATGGTATAGAGAACAAAGCCTCGGTTGACCAGAGAGGTGGCTTCGGTCAATGCCGGAGGATAACAGGCATTGATGTTGGCTGTGGTTTCCCGGCCGGTGCCGCCTCCGATGTAGAAGGTAGGATTCCCGTCGGAAACGAAGATGATGTAAGTGGTGTCATCATCATTGAAATCGACATTGCCGGCGGCTCTTAGGCCGGCCTGCCAGTTCGTGCCGCCGTAAGCGGTGCGGCTGTTGACGATCGTTTCAAATTGACTGTAACTTGTGGTGGGCTGCTGAGGTGTGGCGGCATTGTCGGCGAAGGTGACCAGCGCCATCTCCACGGTATCGCCGGGATTTTCACCGCCGTTGTTGGAGAGCAGAGAATAGCCCAGAGCGTTGATGGCGTCCTGAGCGGCTTTCAAACGGCTGACGTCAGCTTCCTGACGGGTGTAGCGCTGGCCGGTGTAGGTGACGCCGTTATAACGGTAGGTATAGGTGGGAGCCCACCAGGGCCCGCTCTGCTGCATTTGCAGCGGAACATATTCGCCGTTAACCAGGCCGTACAGATTGCTTCCATTGGTATCGGTGGCGGTGTAAGTCACTTCCGTTTCGCCGGTATCGTAATCCATGCTGCCGGATACGTCGAGAACGACGACGACGTTGACTTTGGTGACCGCTTTTTCGGCATCCCCGGTGACGTTCAGCTCCAGGGTGAAGGTGCCGTCTCCGTTATCGATCAGCTTCTTTTCATGGGAGGGCACCTCGCCGGCACTGCGCAGTCCCGGGCTCACGATGGCGGGAAAGAGCTTGTCGGGAGCGGCGGGTGTCTCACCTTTGATGCTGAACAGTTCCGTCTCAGCGATATCGGCGGCGAAGGCCGAAGTCGTACCGAAGGCGGCGAAGACCAGAACGATCATCATAACGACAAGCCAATTCCATTTGGTTTTTCCTTTTTTTGACATTGTATCTCCTTCTTTCTTTTTTTTTGCTGAAATCGTAAAAAATCCGTTTCATTCACATCAAAACAATAAAATAAATGGGTCGGTCATCAAGTGAAGAAAAGGAAATTTGATACTGATTTCTGTCGGATCATTGTTTACCGACAGACAGTATACAATAAAGCTACTAATGGAAAACAAACAAATAGGATGATCAAATCATTAATTTTATGTAAAAATGCCGATATTTGTCGTTTTTTTCTTTTTTGCAGCTAATAAATTTTAAAAGCTTTCTTTTTTTCTTCACGGAATGTATTTGAAAAAGAAAGAGGAGAGACATGTTTTTTTGAGAGATATTTTTTGTCCCAAAGGAGAGAAGATGCCTTATTTTATAAACAAAGTGAAAATACGGACGTCGCCGGATCAAAAAAGAACAAGATGAAAAAAATGACTCCGGAGATGGAGGAGATGAAGCTCACGATCGCCGCCGAACTCGGCCTCCTCGATAAGGTCAAAGCCGTGGGCTGGGCCGGGCTCAATGCCAGGGAGACGGGGAAAGTCGGCGGCCTGCTGATGAAAAGAAGAAAAAAACTCGCCGAAAAAGGGACAGAGTGAAAAGTATGAAGGCGGGGAAGCGCGGCGCTGCGGTATCTGTACCGGGAGCATCCCCGGGATCCTTTACATTTCCGATCAACAGAGTTTTAAGATAATGTCGTTGCGAAAGTAAAAAAAACAATTCCCGTTCGTTCACACCGGTCAACCTTAGACGATCGTAGAGCCTCCCCGAAATAAAACAGCGGCTCACGCAAGGCGTGAACCGCTGTTTTTTTTGATCGTTTTGTAACTTTGTCGCTCAAGCCTTCATCCGGCTTATTTTGAGAAGATCATTCCTTGTCTCTTCTTTCCAGTTCGGACCAGTCATAATGAGGCAGGATCTTCGTCCAGATTTCATATTCCGTAGCGAGACCTTCATCGGCGA
>CACXDX010000211.1 GCA_902766525.1 uncultured Bacillota bacterium
AATAATATCATCGATGAAAACGAAGATGACAGCCTTTCCGAAGATTCCGATATAAAAATCGTCAATCCTGAGGTAGTCAGGGTAAAGCGCTACGATGAAGAGAGTGACAGTGAAGAGACCGTCAAGCCGCTGAAACCGAAAAAGCCAAAAAAACCGAAAAAAAGCACAGAGAAGAAAGCGAAAAAGGCTGTCTCCGGAAAACGTTTCGCGGATGAGATCAACATCATGAACGATAACAACATCATGAATGACAATCTCATCACAAACGAAAATGTTCGCCCGGACAGAAAGAGGAAAAAGCCGGTGATCGGTATACCGGAAAAGGATTCCGATTCCGAAGACAGCAAATCCAGGCACTTCGAACCGCTCATTAAAATTGCTGACAGTGAAAGCGAAGGAAACAACATCGATGCCGATTCGGATAAAGCCGGCGGCATCAGCAATATCGGAGATATCGCCGGTATCGGCAGAGCAGGTTTCGGAAAGAAAATCGCGGAAAACGAAGAACTTCTCCTGCTCGATGCGATCGACCCGGCTGCCGGCGAACCTCAGATAGCCGAAGAAGAAGATGATGATGAGACCGGGCCCACATACGCACACCGGGATCCGTCCCTCGCCGGTGAGAGAGGGCGCAGAAAGAGAGTGAAAAAGGGCCCGAACAGTCCGCAGCTTCCGCAGCGAAGTATCGTGGAAGGGCTGGAAGAACTTGATCCGGAAAAAAAGTGGAAGGATGAAGCCCTCGAATACGCACGGAAACAGAGTGATGATCCGGCTTTTCTCGGACGTGAGATGGAGCGGATCAAAAACTGGAGCTTCGCCCCGCAGAAGCTTGCGGAAACGCCTAAAAAGCTCAGCCGCTGGCGCAGATTTCTGTCCTTCCTCGGCTGGGGAGTCGGAAAAACGCTCGGCAAGATCCTTCCGCTGCTGACGGGGGGGCCGATCTTCAACTTTTTCGCCAAAAGACGGGCCAACCGCCGTTTTAATGACATGCAGGCAAGACGGAAGCACGAACAGATCCCCGGATGGGACGGAGCTGAATACGATCCGAATGAAAACCGCGGCGCGCAGATCCTTAATGATTTCAGGCGGGTCCCGACGGTATGGTCCCGGCCGACCGCCGCAAAAGCGGTCGGAGAAAACGGCCGCCCGCTGGATCCGGTGATCTCGATCCTGATCGATCAGCCGAAAACAATGTCAGCCAAAACAATGAACAAAAAAACTGTCGGCCATGCCATGCTCGGCATCGAATACAGCCGCTTCAGCAAAGTTACCGACCGCTTTGAGCGTTACAACCTGCAGTACGGCTTTTATCCGCAGGGTGATATCAGTGATAAAGCCTCAGCCGTCATGATGGGGTTGTACAAAGATGCCAGAGTGCCCGGGGAACTGCAGAATGATGCCGGACATCAATATGATGTCAGCCGGTCCTATCCGGCCAAACAGAAACAGGTCAACAAGATCATCCAGGCTTCCGAGCATTATGCGGATCAAGGCTACGGGATCTTTTCCCGGAACTGTACGACCTTTGTAAAGGAGATGGTCGTTGATACCGCGCATCTGAACGTCAGCGATGATATCTTCAAAATGAGCGATGTCCGGCTCTCGTCTCTGGGAAATCTGGGGTTGTTCGCCGGTTCTTCGCTCACATCCAATGCCATGGCCGGCACAAGCAATATCCTGATGGATCTCCGCAAAGAAGATGATCTGACTTATCACGGATACGGGAATAAACGCGCAACACAGGAAGACTTTACGAACTATAAGGAATCGATCCAAAATAACAGCAGCGGATATTCAAAAACGACCTATTCCCCTGCCCAGACCGGTGAAAATCTGCGGCGGGCATCCGGTGATAATGAAGGACTGATCGGATCTTACAAATATGATAATCCGCTGAAAAACAATAACGGAGTCACGATCATAAGCCCATTCAAGCTGAAAAACGCAATTTATAACGAAGGAAATGCGCTGCATGAAATCTTCATATCGCTCAGCACCGCGGAAATGCAGGCACAAATGCCTTCAGAAGCATTCAACACGATGACACTCCTTTCGTCAATGGGCAGTTCCCTGGGACCGATAGACCAAAAGATCGATGATTATGCCAAAAAGCAAAACATAGAAAAGAATAAAGTCAAGCTTAGACAGGCGGTGCCTTTGGACATGATCGTCCAGGCACGGCAGGAAATTTCCGGTTACATCCCGCAGGTCAGCAGGCTGCTCACTAAATATTTCAAAAATGATAAGCGCCTCCATGAGCCGGTGATGCATTTCATTTCGCTGCTTAACCACGCCATCGATTTCCTCGACAAGCTATACAGAGATCGATACAACAAGACAAATCTGACCGGTGACCTCGAAAATATCAGGGATCAGATGATCAACGGGGAATATACGGTCACAGTGGGTGACGACCAGACAGATTTTACCCCCACCCACTATGAATCCTACATACAGATCTATAAGACCCCGGCTGCCGCGATCCGGGCATACCGCACCTACAAGGCTCTGAAGAAAAGGGTGGATAACGACGAAGATCTGTCCAATGCCGAGAAAGCTGAATTCGATAAACTCGATAAGATAGAAAAGATTGCGCTCGATTTCGACAACGCCCATAATTACATGCTGGAAAAAGACTCGTACAAACAGCAGGACATCGATTATGCGTTTCAGCTGCGTAAGAAGGAACTGGCGGGCGGTGCTGAAAGCGGTATGTTTGACAGCAATGATTCTTCCTCCGGGATCTATCTGTCACTGATCCTGGAAAAGATCTTCGGCGGGATGACCAAACGATTTTTGAAAGAGGAAAAAGAAGAAGGCGGCATCGAACGCGGAGATGTTTCCAATTCGAATAAAATGAAAGAATGGCTGGACAACGAATTGGATCGGA
>CACXDX010000212.1 GCA_902766525.1 uncultured Bacillota bacterium
TGAAATTCATTGAACAGGGTATTGTATATGACGAACTATCCGAAGAGGAAAAAGAAGAATACGAAAACACCTTTAAAGATGAAAACGGTGAATTGCCGGAAAGCATTGCTCCTTCCGCGCTGAACGAATGGATTTTTAACGAGGATACCATCCGCGAAGTACTTCATATTCTGATGGAACACGGCTTGAAGATCGATTACGGTGAAAAGCTTGGGAAAACGATTATCTTTGCCAAAAATCATATTCATGCGGAAAGGATTCTCGAGGTCTTCGGCAAGGAATATCCGCATCTGCCCGGCTTTGCCAAAGTCATTGATAATTATATGACCTATGCGCAAAGTGCCATCGATGAATTCTCCGACCCGAAAAAACTGCCGCAAATCGCTATTTCCGTTGATATGCTTGATACCGGTATCGACGTGCCGGAAGTGCTGAATCTGGTTTTCTTCAAAAAGGTAATGAGCAAAGCAAAATTCTGGCAGATGATCGGCCGCGGAACACGCCTCTGCCCCGCGTTACTGGACGGAAAAGACAAGGAGAAATTTTACATCTTTGATTTCTGCGGGAACTTTGAATTTTTCCGCATGAACAAAGGCAAAGCGTCCGCGAATATGATTGCCCTGCAGGGTGCTGTTTTCCGGCTGAAAGCTCAAATCGCCTTCAAATTACAGGATTTGGCGTATCAGACGACGGAACTTATTGCCTTCCGTGAATCACTGGTTGAAGATATGGTGCGAAAGGTGCGGGAACTGAACAAAGAGAATTTTGCCGTTCGTCAGCACCTGAAATATGTTGAACTCTATGCAAATCCGGATAATTATCAATCGCTGACCTATGAAGATACCCTGCAGATCGAGAAAGAACTTGCCCCGCTTATTATTCCCGATGAAGATGATGCAAAAGCGGTGCGTTTTGACGCGCTGATGTACGGCATTGAACTGGCCTATCTGGCGGGGAAATCCTTCGGACAGTACCGCAGTGACCTTTTTAAAAAGGTTGAGGCCATTGCCAATGTCGCTAATATTCCCGAAATTATGGCGCAGTCAGAGCTGATCGATAAACTGCTCCATACGGATTATATTGAAAATGCCGGTATCAATGAGTTTGAGTATATCCGTGAAAATCTTCGTGATTTGATTAAATATATTCCGATTAATAAGCCACTATTTGATACTGATTTTGACGATGACATTTTGTCCGTCGATTGGAAACCGGCGGAGCTTGAAAATGACGATTTGAAGAATTATAAGGCCAAAGCCGAATTCTATATTCGTCAGCATCAGGACAATATCGTGATTGCCAAATTGAAAACGAACCGACCGCTTACCGCCTTGGATATCAAATCCCTTGAAACGATATTGTGGAGTGAAGTCGGAACAAAAGAAGATTATGAAGCGGAATATGGAGAAAAGCCCCTCGGGGAGCTCGTGCGAGAGGTTGTCGGTCTTGATATGAATGCCGCAAAAGAAGCATTTTCCGAATACCTGAATGATGCAAGCCTTGACAGCAGGCAGATTTACTTTGTCAATCAGATCGTTGAGTATATTGTTCACAACGGATTGATGAAGGATTTATCGGTGCTGCAGGAGGCGCCTTTCACCGATCAGGGCAGTGTCGTTGAGATCTTCACGGATATGTCGGTTTGGGCGGGAATCAGAAAGACGATCGAAAGCGTAAACGCAAACGCCCTTGTATTGTGATGTGAGAGAAAATATTGGAATAAGCAAAACGGCTTTGGTTTAACCAAAGCCGTTTTTACTTAACTTAAAGATGATTTAAAAAAGGTGTTTCAGATAACGCTCGGGGCAGCTTAAAAAGCTGCTGTACAGATTATAGACCTCCGTGTCTTCGTATCTGATCTCATCGATCCCGTTTTCCGACAATTCATAAATGGTCGCGTTCGGAAAAGACAAAATGATCGGAGAGTGAGTGGAGATGATAAACTGTGAATGATTTTCTATGAGATCGTTGATCAGCGCGAGAAGCGCCAACTGAGATTGAGGGGACAAGGCGCTTTCCGGTTCGTCCAATAGGTATAAACCGTTTCCGCGAAAGCGTTTTTTGATCAGGGACAGCAGCTTTTGTCCGTGAGACTGCTCGTGCAGCGAACGCTCGCCGTATTGATCATCCAACTTGATTTCATGGATATAGGTCGCGGCATTGTAAAAGCTTTCGGCTTTGAAGAAAAAGCAGTCTTTGGGGTAGCTCGTTCGGGATACCATGATATAGTCTTCCAAAACGGCGATCTTGTCCGTACTCGAAAAGTTGAAATGTTTACTTCCGCCTTCGAGATTGAGCCCCATCTGAGCGACGATCCCCTCCATCAGCGTGGATTTGCCCGAACCGTTTTCTCCCACAAAGAAGGTGACCGGAGTCGGGAACTCAAGTTCTCCGCCGTTGCGGAAATAGCTTATGGAAGGGATATTGTCCAGATATGTCCCCGTTTCGCGGAAATCTTTGAAATAGATCCTGTTGATGTAATTCATCACATGGTTCTTTCTTTTTCAAAGGCTTATTTGAACATGGCGACGACGGCGTCTTTGGGGACGGCGCCGACGGAGCGGTCGGCTTCTTCGCCGTTTTTGATCAGAAGCAGTGTGGGGATGCTGGCGACGCGATATTTCTGTGCCAGTTCCGTTTCTTCATCCACATTGACTTTGCCGACGATGACTTCATCTTTGTATTCTTCGGCAATGGCGTCGATGGTGGGAGCGAACATGCGGCAGGGGCCGCACCAGGAAGCCCAGAAGTCGATCAGCACGGGTTTTTCGGCTTTGAGCACGATTTCTTCATAGTTATCTTTATTGATGGTGTAGACGGACATATTTTTTCCTCCTTAAAAAAATGTTTTTCTTTATTCATCATGCCCCAAAACGGTTTTTTTAGACTCGGGGCAAAAATCAGCGATTTTCAAATCGATGGGCCGTCAGGTCCAGCAGCGTCACGGCGATAAGGCTTTCCAGTGCCGGAACGAGGGCGGGGATGAGCAGATGCTGATAGCGTTTCCCTTCGCCTTCGGCTGAAAGAGGGGTGCGGACATTGACGTTGAGCAGCAGCGGCATGCCGTTGCTGATGCCGCCGAGGATGCCGCCGGCGTGATTGGTGGCGGTGGTGACGGCGCCGTCTTTGATGCGGAAAGCGTCGTTGTGCTCGCTTCCCTTCATCGTCGCGGCTTTGCTTCCCGCGCCGAAGCCGAGGCCCGTCACGCCGGGCAAGGCGAAAACGGCGCGAGCCAGCAGATTTTCGATGCCGTCGAACATCGGTTCGCCGCAGCCCGGCGCGAGGCCGGTGACACCGGCCTCCAAAACCGCCGTAAAGGGGCGGTCTTTTTTGAACATCA
>CACXDX010000213.1 GCA_902766525.1 uncultured Bacillota bacterium
ACTCATGGCGGCGTAGGTTTCAATATCCTCATCATCGATATCCATGGGCTTTTCTTTGAAGACAAAATCTTCACGCAGCTGCTGAATTTGACGATGTTTCATAAAATACTGAGCCATTTGAGCATCGCGGATATGAGGCGGCACAAAGAAAGCGTCGAAGGCCTCTTTAAAAGCCTTTTCATCTCTGCGGCTTTTGGCCATCACCGCCGAAAGGCCGCGGTAAACCTGTTCCCTGTCCGTCACGTCAATAACGGAAAGCACCTCCAGGGCTTCCATGATTTCGGAAATACCCAGTGTTATGCCGGCAGAACGCAGGATATGAGTAAACGTGATGATTTGATTTTCAATATTTTTTTCGAGATGAACGATCTGTTCCATTTTGATCCCGCCGTTAACGACCGACACCGTGAGCGGTGCTTCTTTCCGCACGGCGCATTTCTTCAAGATCCTCATCGGCTTCGGCATCCTGATTCTTCATCATCGTCCGCAGCATACTGCGGCTGCCGCCGCCGGAAGCAAATTCCTCATAATCCTCTTCATCCTTTAAAAGAAGATTCAAGGTATCATCAATGAGCTTTTCACTGAAAGCATCGGCGGAAAGCTGCAGCAAACTGTTGGCCCAATCGAGCGTCTCGGCAATGGAGGGATCTTTGCGCAGCGTCAGTTCATTTCTGAGATAGGCGGTCCCTCTCGCCAGCTGGCGGGTGATTTCCGGACCGAGCTGAGGCACTTTCGCCTCAATGATCGCGACTTCCTTTTCGATGGAAGGATAATCGATATGAAGAAACACACTGCGGCGCTTCATCGCGTCGGAAAGATCACGCTCCCCGTTGCTGGTGAGGATAACGATGGGACGTTCCTTTGCCTTTACCGTACCGAGTTCGGGAACGGATACCTGGAAATCCGAGAGCACTTCCAAAAGGAAGGCTTCAAATTCAGCGTCGGTTTTATCGATTTCATCGATGAGAAGAACACATTTTTTCTCACTGCGAAGCGCTTTCAAAACGGGGCGGGAAAGCAAATATTTTTCGGAAAAAATATCGTCTTCACTTTCAACATTTTTCCCCTGAATATGCAGAAGCTGTTTCTGATAATTCCATTCATAGAGGGCTTTGTTTTCATCCAGACCTTCATAGCACTGAAGACGGATCAGCTCCATATCAAATATTTCGGCAACGACTTTGGCGATCTCGGTCTTGCCCACACCGGCGGCGCCCGTGATCAATAACGGTTTTTCCAATCTCAAAGCGAGAAAAAGAGGAATGATAATGTCATCATCGGCAATGTATTTTGCCGCCTCCATTTTTTCTTTTAAAACATTTAACTGAATCTCCAACGTGTATCCTCCTTATTAATGTCAGTTGAGATAGAGACTTTCCTCATCGATGATATAATCTTCGGAATCAGGTTCCAGACTGAGCTTTTCGGCAAAAATATCCCGGATTTTTTCCATCATCCGATAGAGATTATATTCCGCGCTGAGATAACGGCGCAGCAAATCATCTTTTTCCATCTCCGCACAGAGCTCATCTAAAGATTCTCTGAGGCTTTCGGAATCCTCTCCGGCCATATCCGCCAATTCACAGGCGAATTGTTTTGCGCGATATTCCTTCAGCAACGCTCTGGCATCGGGAGATGTCTCGATCTTTTCGGTCGTTTCGATAAAATCAGAGTATTCCTCACTGTCCCTTATCGTTGCGGCCAAATCTGCCGTTTTATCGTAAATATCCATTAAAACCTCCAAAATTCTTCTTTTTTCGCGGTCTACTTTTCGTTCTTCTTATTATTCGCCCAAATTCCCCATAAACCTGCAAAAAAAGAAAAAGGATAAAAAATTACCACAAAAATCATACTTTTGTCCAATTAAAAACCCAATCGGAAGAGGTCTTTTCACTTAAGACAACCGTAACGGGGAAGACAGCATCACAGATCACAGGATATTCCTTACAAGATTCTTGTTCGGGAGTTCTTTTTTCCGCATTGAGTTTAATTCACCGCAAAAAATCATCTGAGGGAAATCCCCTCAGATGATCGGGTACCGTTTTTCTGCTTTTACATTAACAATCGCCGGCAAAGACCTCGATTATTCCTTGCCGACACGGGAAAACTTAAATATGGCAGATATATCCGCCGTCTACGATAATGGAAGTGCCGGAAATGTAGGAAGAATCATCGGACGCAAGGAAGACAACCGGACCGGAAACTTCTTCGGGTTCCGCACGACGTGCAAGAGGAATACCCTTTTCCATTTGTTTCAAAAATTCTACGAGAGCGGGATCCGCTTCACCTTCGGACATCGGCGTTTTAATAATGCCCGGGTTGATATTGTTCACACGAATGTTATCCTTCCCGTATTCTACACATGCGGCTTTGGTCAGACCTTCCACGGCATGTTTGGCCGCGCAGTAAGCAGTACCGGTTGAAGCACCGCGCACACCGTCAACGGAAGAGATATTGATAATGGAACCGCCGCCGGCTTTTCTCATTGATTCAACCACAGCTTTCATACCATAGACAATACCCATAAAATTGATTTTCATATGAAGATCATAATCCGCACCCGAAAGCTGATCCATAATGAGGAATTTGCCATATCCGGCATTGTTTACCAGAACGGTGATATCACCGAACTTCTCAATGGTTTTGGCGACAACATCCGCCCATTGCTCTTCGCTGGTAACATCCAAATGCATATAAACGGCATTTTCTCCCAAACTGTCGGCCAGTGCCTGACCCACTTCATCCTGAATATCGGTGAGAACAACCTTTGCGCCTTCTTTAACAAAACGAATGGCATGTTTTTCACCCATACCCTGAGCAGCACCTGTGATGATTGCAACTTTTCCTTCAAGTAGACCCATAATAAATACCTCCGTCAGAAAATATAACAAACTATAGTAATTTTAACATCTACATTTTGGGAATGCAATCGCCTCGGCAATTATTAATCGAATCATTGTAAAATCAAATAATTCATTTGCCCTTTTTGACAAAAATACCTGCCGCGAAACACTTTTTTGAGCATTCATTCTTTTTACAGTTTATTCCTTTCAATCCCGACCGAAGCCGGAAGCTTAAGGTAAAGTTCGCAGCGTGCGGCCGATTGAGGTCAGCATTTCACGATCTTTGGCAATGGTGACCCCCGAAACGGTCGTCAGCATATCACCGGAGATCGCCGCATCGGCTCCCGCTTTAAAGGCTTTTTCGCCGTTGTTGCTCAGCAAAGCTCTGCCGGCGGCAAGACGTATCTGCGCGGTCGGGTTGATATAACGGAACATAGCTATGGTACGAAGGATCTCATTTTCCTCAAGGGGTTTCCGGGTTTCCAAAGGCGTACCCTTGATGGGCAGCAAAACGTTGATCGGAATGGAATCCACTTTCAGCTCGGAAAGCTCCACGGCAAGATCGACGCGATCCTGCCATGATTCACCCATGCCGATGATCCCGCCGGAACAAAGACGCATACCGGCATTTCTCGCCGCTTTCAACGTACGGATCTTCATATCATAACCATGGGTCGTACAGATCTCGGGGAAAAACCGGCGGGAAGTTTCGAGATTATGATGATACGTCGACGCCCCGGCAATGCGCAGCAAACGGAACTGTTCATCACTGAGAAAGCCAAAGGAGGCGCAAAGATCGATCGTCGATTTTCTGTCCATCATGCCGTAGGCATGAAGCATATCTTCAAAATCCTGTCCGTTCAGCATGCGGCCGGCCGTCACCACGGCAAAACGGTCGATCCCGGCTTTTTCATCGTTAAGACAAGCCTCGATCATTTTTTCTTCGGGAAGGAGGCCAAACTCTTTGCAACCGGTGTCATATTTTGCCGATTGGGCACAGAATTTGCAATTTTCCGTGCATTGACCGCCCTTCCCGCTGATGATGGAGCAAAGTTCAACTTTATCTCCGCAATAGCGGGCACGGATGCGGTCGGCACCGTCTAAAAGCTCTTCCAGATCACAATCGCCAAAAGCCGCCAACGCTTTTTCATCATCGCGTTTCAAGCGTCGCCCCTCAATAATGGTATCGGCCATAAAAGACATATTCATAACTGATATTTTCCTCTCGGATCGTTTTTAATTATTATACTACGGAAAAGAAAGTTGTCAAATAACAGCAACCGTATCATCGTTTTACGCCGCAATACATTCTTTTTGTCCTTATCTGCCGGAGAGAAAAATGTTCATCGGGAAAACAAAAAACCGGATCTCCGTTGAAAAAGGAGATCCGGTTTTTATACTTTTTTATTTCATGTTTCTGCTGCCGGGTTTATAGGGGTCGCCTTCGCCGGCTTTGCACATCGGGCATTCATCGGCCTCATAGCTGACAACTTCCATCTGAAGGACGGGAACAAGTTTAACACCGAGATCGACTTTGCCGTTGCTGCGATCAACGAGAACACCGGCGCCGACGACATCCGCTCCGGCTTCTTTGGCAATATCGATAACTTCTTTGACGCTGCCGCCGGTGGTGACCACGTCTTCGACAACGAGAACTTTCTGACCCGGTTCAATGGCGAAATTGCGTCTGAGCGTCATTTTACCGTTTTCCCGTTCGGCGAAAATGTTGGGTACACCGAGTTGACGAGCAACTTCATAAGCGACAAGAATGCCGCCCATGGCGGGACCGACAACGAGTTCCACACCGCTGTCGCGGTAAGCGTCGGCAATGACTTTGCACAGTTTTTCTGTGGCATCGGGGTATTTCAGTACCTGCGCACACTGCATGTAGCGATCGGAGTGACGGCCGGAAGTCAGCAAAAAATGACCTTCCAGTAAAGCGCCGGATTCCTTAAAAATTTCATATACTTCTTTCTGATCCATCGGTTTTCTCCTTTATATCATTAAATAAATTGTTTTAAAAGCCCAAATCAGCAGCTTTTCAAAGCCTGTTCCATATCTTCGACGATGGCCCGGACCGCCGCCGTTCTGTTTTCCGCCTTTGTGATCGGGCGTCCGATCACCAGATAATCGGCGCCGTCGGCAACGGCTTCTCCCGGTGTTTTGACTCGCTTTTGATCGTCGAGAGAGGCATCACGGGGACGAATGCCGGGGGTGACGATAACAAAATCCTCTCCGCAGGCTTCACGAATGATTTTGATTTCCTTTGCCGAGGCCACAACACCGTCGAGACCGCTTTCCTTCGCCAGTTTCGCCATGGCGGCAACCTGTTCGGTAAGATCGCGTCCGACACCGATTTCGCCCTGCAGTTCTTCCTCGCTGAGAGAGGTCAAAACCGTAACACCGATAAGAAGCGGTTTTTCAATCCCTTTGGCGGCGGCTTCCGCTCTCATCGCTTCGGCCGCAGCCTTCATCATGGCACTGCCGCCGCAGCAATGAACATTAAACATGAAGGTATTGAGACCGGTGACAACTCGGGAAGCCGCCGCCACGGTATTGGGAATATCGTGGAATTTCAAATCGAGAAAAACTTTCCCTTTTCTCTCGCCGATCGCCCGCAGAATTTCGGGACCGCAGGCATTGTAAAGCTGCATGCCGACTTTATAAGCGCCCACCTGATCGCCGAGTTCTTCAACGATATTCAAAGCTTCTTCTTTGCTCGGAACGTCAAGCGCTACGATAATTTTATCTTTTACCATCTTTTTTCTCCTTATTTCGCGGCCAAACCGATGATGTCATGAACATCGTTATAACCGTTGTCAATCAGATATTGCTCGATACCGTCGATGACCTTCATCGTTACGGTCGGATCGATAAAATTGGCCGTACCGATGCTGACCGCCGTCGCACCGGCCAATAAAAATTCCACGGCATCCTGCCAGCAGGTAATACCGCCCAAACCGATAATGGGTAAATCCACCGCTTTATGAACCTGATACACCATGCGCAATGCCACGGGTTTGATCGCGGGGCCGGAAAGGCCGCCGACAACATTACCGAGAATCGGTTTCTTTGTTCTGATATCAACAGCCATTCCCAGCAGACAGT
This sequence comes from uncultured Bacillota bacterium, assembly GCA_902766525.1. Taxonomy (GTDB): domain Bacteria; phylum Bacillota; class Dehalobacteriia; order UBA7702; family UBA7702; genus UBA7702. Next base: position 5,952 of record CACXDX010000213.1, read on the forward strand.
TGATCAGCGTTAATCCGTCGGCACCGCCTGCCTTGGCGGCATTTGCCACCTCAACGATATCGGTAACGTTGGGTGAAAGCTTCATGATCACGGGCTTTGTCGTGTTCGCCTTGACCACTTCCGCCGTTTCTTTGACGAGATCGGGATTGGTACCCAATGCCATACCGCCGTTTTTCACATTGGGACAGGAAACATTCACTTCCAACGCGTGAACGGCATCTTCTTTTTCCAAAATGGCGGCGACTTTACCGTAGTCTTCAATATCTTTTCCGGCAATATTGACGACGATCGGAGAACCGTATTCCGCCACTTTCGGCAGGGTTTCTTTAACAAAGACTTCAACGCCGGGGTTTTCCAAGCCGATGGAATTCAGCATCCCCGCCGGTGTTTCGGCACAGCGGGGCTGAAGATTTCCGGGTCTCGGTTCCAATGTCGTGCCTTTGACGGTAATGGCGCCGAGACGGCTGAGATCAACATATTCCGTCATTTCCAAACCTGAGCCGAAGGTGCCCGACGCAGTGGTTACGGGATTCGGCATTTGTAAGCCGCCGACATTCACGCCGAGATTTACTTTACTCATAATCCATCACCCCCATGGCAAATACCGGGCCGTCCTGACAGCACTTGCGATTCTTCCCGTCCTTCGCTTTTTTGGAGCAGGAAAGGCAGACGCCGAGACCGCAGCCCATTCTCGCTTCGGTGGAGACTTCCCCCTTAAGATGATATTTTTCAACAACACCTTCCACGGCTTTTAACATGGCCTCGGGTCCGCAGGCATAAACAAAATCGGCGCCTTCCTCCCCAAGAAGCCGATCGAGAGGATTTGTAACAAAACCTTTTTCCCCAACGGAACCGTCTTCGGTCACGAGGATCATCTCCACACCTTCTTCCTCATACAGATCAAGGCAGGCAAGACTTTCCTCATCTCTCGCGCCGTAGATCATTTTGATCTGTTTATCCTTTTTACGCAAAGCCTCCATCAAAGGATAAAAAGGAGCGGAACCGATACCGCCGGCAACGATCACGGCACGACGTCCGTGGAAAAAAGTGGAAAAACCGTTTCCCAACGGCCCCAGCAAATCGATGCTGTCTCCGTTTTCCATGTGTGTCATCATTTCCGTGCCTCTGCCGACAACGAGATAAAGCAGGCTGATGATACCGTTGGCATCATCAATACCGTGCAAACTGATGGGACGGCGGAGCAACGGTTCCGCCACATCCTTAACGCGAACGTTAACGAACTGCCCGGGTTTGGCTTTTTTGGCGATCCACGGACATTTCAGTTCCATGCGCCAAATATCCTTGCCGACTTTTTCGTTAAGCAATACTTTCCCTGTTTCAAGCACGATCTTTCACTCCTTTACAACCCTGTTTTCCATGACGACTTCGCCCTCAACAACGGTCAAAACCGGCCACCCGGAAAGGAGACGTCCATGATAAGGTGTATTTTTCCCCTTGGAATAAAAAGCGTTTTTATCCACAGCCAAAATCGTTTCGGGATCGATCACCGTCACATCGGCGATGCTCCCCGGAGCAATGGTTCCGCCGGGAAGACCGAAAATCTTCGCGGGAATCAGGCTCATGCGTTCAATCAACTCCGTTTCGGTCAGCTTGCCCTCTTTGACGAGATCGGTCCAAAGCAGCGGCAGCGCGGTTTCAAATCCGCTGATACCGTTGGCGGCAAAATGATATTCCACGACCTTATCTTCGATGGTATGGGGAGCATGATCTGTGGCAACGCAGTCAATCACACCCTCTTTTAAAGCAACGATCAGAGCTTCAACGTCTTCGGCCGTCCTCAGCGGAGGATTGACCTTGGTATTGGTGTCATATCCTCTGACGGCTTCCTCGGTCATCGTCAAATGATGCGGCGTGACCTCTGCCGTGATCCGCAGTCCTTCTTCTTTGGCTTCTCTGATCATTTTCGCGCCGTAAGCGGTGCTGACATGTGCGATATGGAGACGGGCTCCGGTAAGCCGCGCCAAAATGATGTCGCGGGCAATCATCGTTTCCTCGGCGGCGGGAGGATTCCCTCTCAGCCCCATGACCGTGGCAACGTAACCTTCATTCATATCACCATCATCCACGAGATCGAGATCTTCCTCATGAGCGATGAGAGGCAGATCCATGATATGGCTGTATTCCATCGCCAAACGCATGATGCGGCTGTTGCCGACGGGCCGACCGTCATCGGAAAAAGCAACGGCGCCGGCATCGGCCATAGCGCTCATTTTCGCCAATTCCTTACCTTCACTGCCTTTGGTAATGGCACCGATGGGATAAACATGGATAAGACCGACTTCCTCCGCTCTGTCACGGACATAACGGATCGAGGCGGGACTGTCGGCAACGGGCACCGTATTGGGCATCGGCATGACCGAGGTAAAACCACCGGCTGCCGCGGCCCGGGAGCCGCTGGCAATCGTTTCTTTTCTTTCCAGACCGGGTTCTCTTAAGTGGCAATGGACGTCAATCAGACCGGGGCAGACGATTTTATCCGCAGCGTCATATACCTCCGCGTCGGGAGCATCGATTTTCGGTTCGATCGCGGCAATTTTTCCTTCTTCGATCAAAACATCGGCAACAGCGTCGATTTTTTGAGAAGGATCGATAACACGGCCTCCCTTTAATAATAACTTAGACAAGACTTTCACCCCCGCTCATCAAATACATCAATGCCATACGACAGGCAACCCCGTTGGTAACCTGTTCTTCCACGGAGCACTGCGCCGAATCCGCCACCGCCGAGGGAATCTCAATGGTACGGTTCATCGGTCCCGGGTGCTGGATCAACACATCTTTCTTGGCTCTTTTCAGACGTTCCTCGGTCATGGCATAATTCTTGGCATATTCCTCGATCGAGGGGAACAACCCTTTCTGCTGACGTTCCATCTGAATGCGGAGCACGTTGACGACATCGGCGCCGTCCAGCGCCTTATCGATATTATAGTACACTTCCACGCCCATTTTCTCGATATCCTTCGGCATCAGTGTCGGAGGACCGCAGACCCTGACGTGAGCGCCGAGTTTGGTCAATCCCCAGATATTGGATCGTGCCACGCGGCTGTGAAGAATATCGCCTAAAATCACGACGGTCTGTCCTTCGATCTTCCCTTTGCGCTCGATGATCGTAAACATATCGAGCAGCGCCTGGGTGGGATGGGCATGGGTTCCGTCGCCGGCATTGATCACCCTCGCTTTTACGGCTTCGCCCAGAAGTTTGGGAGCACCGGACATATTATGCCGGATCACGATGATATCCGTACCCATCGCGTCAAGCGTACGCCCGGTATCCTGTAAGCTTTCCCCTTTCTGAACCGACGAAGCCGACGCGCTGATGTTGCAGGTGCCGGCGCTGAGATATTTTGCCGCCAGTTCAAAACTGAGCCGCGTGCGCGTACTGTTTTCATAAAAGAGCGTCGCAACGGTTTTCCCGCGCAGCGCGGGAACTGTTTTGATATCGCGGCGCATTACCGCTTTCATCGGTTTCGCCGTTTCCAGGATCTCGGTGATCTCATCGGCGGTAAGAAATTCCAGATCGATCAGGTCCTTGGTTTTAATCGCCATTTTTTCCTCCCCTTAATATTTCTCTTCTTTTAAAATCACGGTATCATAGCCATCATTTTCGTCAAAACGAACTTCCACCGTTTCTCTGAGAGCAGTAGGGATATTTTTGCCGACATAATCGGCGCGAATCGGCAGCTCTCTGTGGCCTCTGTCCACCAATACGGCAAGACGCACAAAAGAAGGCCGTCCCAAATCAAAAATCGCGTCAAGAGCGGCGCGAATGGTACGGCCCGTATAGAGAACATCATCACACAAAACAACTTTTTTCCCATTGATATCGAAAGGCACCTCACTTTCCCCGACGATGGGAATACCACCCTTCACCGCGATGTCATCGCGATAAAGCGTGATATCGAGAACACCGACGGGAAGATCGGCGCCTTCCACTTCTTTGATCACAGCCGCCAGACGCTGCGCGAGGTAAATACCGCGTGTACGAACGCCGATCAAAACAAGATCCTCAGCGCCGTGATTCTTTTCAAGAACTTCGTGAGCCATACGTACAAGCGCACGTTGGATATCGGCTTCGTTCATGATTTCGGATTTGATTTCTTTTGTCATCCTGTTTTCTCCTTTTCCGCTCCGATTTCATCGAAGCAAAATAAAAACAGTCCCATTCCCATAAAGAAATAAGACTGCCCGGGCAGGTATAAATTACCCGCTGCGGATATCTGAAAATAGAAAACGGCCTTATTGCCTCACGGGACAATTTAAAGG
>CACXDX010000214.1 GCA_902766525.1 uncultured Bacillota bacterium
CCGGCGGCCCGGCGGGACGCTCCTCTTGAAATTGAATTTTCATGATGATGATGGTATACTGTATATGGTATAATTTGTCGAAAAAACTGAGGCCTCCGCTCCCTTTGACGAAAGCAAAGACATCGAGAGCACAAAGCGAAAGGACAGACCATGACGGAGATCAAAGCACACGGCACGGCGGAACTGCGAACGGAGCGTTTGCTCCTGCGCAGATATCGCCCGGAAGACGCCCCTGCCCTATATCGAAAATTCGGTTCGGATACGGCAATGTATCGCTATTCCGGATGGAACCCTCACGCGACACCGGAAGCGGCACGGGAGAACGTAGACCGCCATATCGCCGCCTATGACGATGAGCGCTTCTACGGCTGGGCCATTGAAGCCGAAGGCGCTTTGCGCGGAACGATCGGAGCCTACGACTATGAGGATGACCGTATCGAGGTCGGTTTCAGCATTGAAAGAGATTGTTGGGGCAAGGGTTATGCCACCGAAGCCTTGAAAGCGGTGCTGAACTATCTCACGGAAAAGGAAGGGATACGCTCCGTGACCGCCTGGTGCGCCGATGAGAATATCGGCTCGCAAAGAGTCCTTGAAAAGGCGGGCATGCGGCTGAAAACCGCGGAGAAGGACGGCCTCGTGATCGGAGAAAATATATTTGATAAACTGACCTATGAATATCGGGGGAACCGCCCGATCGAAGGAGACTGAAATTATGGCGATTGAAGAAGTTAAAGCGTTTTTTAGAGCTCACGGCATGGAAGACCGTGTTTTGGAATTTGAGGTATCCAGCGCCACCGTGGAACTGGCCGCCGAGGCCGTTCACTGCGAACCCTGCAGGATCGCGAAAACGCTCTCCTTTATGGTGGATCGGGCTCCGATCCTGGTGGTCACCGCCGGGGACGCCAGGATCGACAACAGGAAATATAAAGCGCAATTTAAAACAAAAGCCAAAATGCTTTCGCCGGAACAGGCGGAAAGCCTCGTCGGCCACGCCGTGGGCGGCGTTTGTCCCTTTGCCATCAAAGACGGGGTATCCGTCTATCTCGATGAATCGCTGAAACGATTCGATACCGTTTTCCCCGCCTGCGGCAGCGCCAGCAGCGCCATAGAACTCACCCTCCCCGAATTGGAAAAGTATTCCGCCGCCGCCGCCTGGGTCGACGTCTGCAAGGGGTGGGAAGAGAATGGGGAGGAATAACCCGATATCACGTTGAACAGGTATTATTTTCAATGATGAGGAACCAGAACAATCCCGTTTTAAATTGAATTATTATAATGATGATGGTATAATAATTTTGAAATAATGCGGAACATTCAATTGCCAAATAAGAGTTGATTCAAATCATGATTAAGACCATAAAAGTTGTTGCCGCGATTATCGTCGACGGCGACAGAATCTTTACGACTCAGCGCGGCTACGGAAAATGGAAAGATTACTGGGAATTTCCCGGGGGAAAAATCGAGCCGGGAGAAACCCCCGAAGAAGCTCTTTGCAGGGAAATCCGAGAAGAACTGGATACCGAGATCGCTGTCGGGGAAAAGATCACAACAATAGAGTATGATTATCCGGAGTTCCACCTCAGCATGGATTGTTTCTTTGCAAAAGTGAAAAAAGGCGATCTATCGTTAAAAGAACATAAGGACGCGAAATGGCTCCATAAAGACGAATTGGATCGTGTTGACTGGCTTCCTGCGGACCGAGCTATCATAGAGATATTTAAGTAGTATGCCTTTGAAAGGAATAACCATAATGAGTAAAAACCCTCGTTGCTTATATGATAACAATTTCTCGGCTTTTCTTAGTGAAACAGAAACGTCAGTTCTTGGAACACTATGCGATAATTATCACGGTGACGCACGCACGACTACAAGAGACGCATGGAAGGCTGAAATTACTCTCATGCAGGAAACACTGTCTCGTCTCGGAGACAAAAACGGGCGGATTATATTTGAATATGATATCCCGCGTCTTGGCAAACGGATAGACGTTGTATTACTCTATAAAGGCATCATTTTTTGTGTTGAATTTAAGGTTGGGGAGACCCGGATATTGGAAGCAGATGTGGATCAGGTTTTAGATTATGCTTTAGACCTAAAGAATTTCCATAAATTCAGCCAAGATAAGCTAATCGTCCCTATCTTGGTTGCAACACATTATGAATCCTATTCTTCCCTCGTTCAAATGTCAATATATGACGATAAAGTTGTAAACCCACTGGTGACCGGAAAATCTCATCTTTCTGATCTGATCACGGGAGTATTGAGCAAATACCCCAACGAAACACCTGTCAGTTCAAACTGGATTATTAGTCCTTATGCTCCCACCCCTACCATTATCGAAGCAGCAAGGTCCTTATATGAAAACCATTCCGTCGAAAACATAACAAGACATGAAGCAGATAATGTGTCTACCGACAAAACTATCAGGTACATTCTGCAGGTGATCAAAGAAAGCAAGGAAAAGCAAGAGAAAAGCATCTGCTTTGTTACAGGAGTTCCCGGTGCAGGGAAAACCCTTGTTGGGCTCGATGTCGCTATAAAGCAAACATATCAAGACAATGATGAACCGGTAAAAGATGAAGAAGCTGTCTATCTATCCGGTAACGGCCCGCTTGTGGCAGTATTAACGGAAGCACTTGCTCAAGACAACTATAAAAAGGCCCGCGAAAAGAATGAAAAGAAGAAAATAACGGAATCACGCCGCGAAGTAAGCAAATCGATTCAGATGATTCATCGGTA
>CACXDX010000215.1 GCA_902766525.1 uncultured Bacillota bacterium
CAGGGAATTGCGGTAATACAGGAAGCAGATGCTGTCCCAATCGCCGCGGTGCTTCGCCAGAAAATGGCGGATGAAAGTACTCTTGCCGATCCCGCCCATCCCGGTAACGAACAGATTCTGCTGCAGATCATCCCGATAGCAGGCCTCCAGCGTTTCCGTCTCGGCGGACCGGCCGATGAAATAAGCCGGCGGGTTGACCGGCGCGGAATTCAGATAAGGATAAACCGGATCCGCGAGTCGCTCAATGGCTTCCAGTTCCCGGATCACATCGTCCATCTGCTGCCAGCGGTCGGGAGGGAAAGCCGCGATCGTTTTGCGGAAGAATTCTTCGAGATGGAACAGCAGCCTGTCCGGCAGGGATCCGGGAAATGCCAGCTTCGTGAAGTCGTACACCGCACCCTGCACACAGTCCGGCGCTTCCGGTGTCCGTCCGAAAAGCAGGTAAAACATCAGCGCACCGATGCCGTAAATGTCGGTGCAGAAACTCAGTTTCGAAAACTGCCCCCGTCGCAGTTCCAGTGCGGCAAAGCCTTGGGTATAAGAAAGCAGCGAACTGAAGCCTTCCTTCAGCGCGGAAACAGGGATCAGGCTGTTGAAATCAAAGAGCTGGACGCGGCCGGATCCGCCGCGGTTGACGGAGATGTTATCCGGCTTTATGTCAAGATAGAGATAGCCGGCCCGGTGGATCGACCTGATTGCGGAAGCGGTTTGCCGCATGATGGAGACACATTCCCGGAGGGAATCCGGTTTCATCGAAGAAAGGACATTTTCACGCGCCCATGCCGAAACGGCATATACCGTGTTGTTGGCCTCATAAATGTTGATGGTGTTGATGATGGAATCCGAAGAGGTTTCGGAATAAAACAAACGGTTGCAGAGCCGGAAATCCTCGTACATCTGCGCTTTGGCATCCGCGAATTGCTGCGCGGCAGTTTCCGGACAGAACAGCGCCCCTTGCGGCTCACGCTGAAGCGGGAGGTCAAAGGGACAGCATTCCTTGATACGGACAAACTTCTCATCCCCCGCGTTTGTACGGTATACCGCGTCATAGACAATACAGGAACCGCCCCGTCCGACCTCACTTTTTATCGTAAAAAGAATTTCGGGGCCGAATCGAAGTTCGGTATTAGATGAGAGTGCGATCCTGTTATCCATATCTTTTTATCAGCCGACAGTTATCATCCGTTTCATATTTTTTTACTGATATCTGTATTTTATATTACGTAACCGATTATCTGGTTTTATGAATACTGACCACCGATCACTGACTACTCTCTTTTTCACTGAATTCCGCGCTCAGCAGCTGCCAGTAACTGCGGAAAGCCTTCATCGGCGCTTCTCTGCCCGCCGCCCAGATGAAGATCCAGTCAAACGGGTTCCCGGCATACATTTCCGGAAATCCGGCATCCAGCAGATACTGATCCAGCTCTGTCATGCAGCGTTCGCGGTCAAACGGTCCGGCTTCATAAGACTGATGCCCTTTTTGCGACAGCGCCCGGTTCACCCAGAATTGATAGAAAACAAACAGGATCAGCGTCTTCCGGATCAGATCATTCTGCGTCGATTCTCCCCGCAGGATCTTTTCAATGCTCTGCCGGTTGGGAAAATTGTCTGAGGCAAATTGATGCATAAAGGTTTTGTTGTTGAGGATCGGTTTGATCGTACGGTCCGTTTCGATATGTCTGGTATCATCCGGATCCAGACCTAAGATCTGAAGATAGATAGTCCAGGTGGAATCAGCGGTATCCTGATTTGTCCTTACATCGTCATCAATAAGATACTTCCACTCCTGCGCTGCCAATCCATCGGCTGCGGAGATCCTGCCCCAAAGGAGGCGGATATATTCTTTCACCCGCACCTGGTTGTAGCCGAATTGAGCAAGATTCCCGCTGAAATACTTCAGCAGCATTTCATCTCCGGGGCAGGTTTGGAGAAAATCGATGATGTTTTTCGTGTAAAGCACGTCCGGGGCCTCCGGAACAGGACTTTTTTTCGGCTGCGGGACAGCGTTGATCAGCTTCTCTGCCGTCTGATGATCCTTCCCGTGACAGATGCAGTAGTAATAAACCGCTTCCCTGATCGTATGGCAGTCAAAAGAGCGGTCCAGCATGACGATGCGGAAGAATTCGTTAGTCTCTTCGATGCTCAGGTTCAGCGCAAAGGCGATGCGGAATCCGGTCTCTCGTTCGAACCCTTTCGGCTCGGTGAGCCATTTCACAGCGTTTCTTGCTTTTGCCGGATCGATCCCGGCAGCAGCGAATTTTCCTTTCAGGTACGCGGCTTTCGCTGCCGGATCGTTTTCGCCTGTATACCCGTGGGCATCCAGAAAATCACTGAGCGCCGCACCGTGTCCGCGAAACGAAGCGATGATCTCCGGCAGCTTTTCGATAGCATCATATTCATAAAGTCCGGCAGCACCTGCCTCAAGCTTTTCCGTATAAGAATCCATCAGTGTTTCCCTGCTTTCAACAAAAAATCGAGACTCCGCATTTTGGAATCTCTTCAATTATAACGGGAAGAGTGCAGAAAAAACAGTCACAATTTTCGGACTCAAATGTCAGGGAATCCATGATAGGAGATGATAACCGGGACCTCCTGCGGATGCCATTCTTCAGAAGAGACATTTTCTCCGCCGATCGTTACCGATTCGACAGACCCGTTCCGCTTGAA
>CACXDX010000216.1 GCA_902766525.1 uncultured Bacillota bacterium
GCTGATCACGGAAGCTGAAAATGAAGACTTTGACCGGGAAGAGACCGAAAAAGTACTTTGCGATCATTTCAAAGTTGAAAACAGCGACGAATTATTTATCCCCGATGCCGCTCGTCGTGCCGCCGGCGCGATCCTGCGTTTTCTGTATCGCACCCAAAAGCGTTCCCTCGATTACCTTGTTAAACTCGATTATTATAAAATCGATCGTTATATGGTTCTCGATCAGGCAACGAGGAAAAATTTAGAACTGACGTCCACCATTTTCACCAATCAAAAGAGGGGATCTCTCCTATGGATTCTTGATAAAGCCAAAGGTTCCATGGGTAAGAGATTGATACGGGAATGGCTGGAAAATCCTCTTTTAGACGTTCATGAGATTCACAAAAGACAAAGCGGCGTTAAAGAAATGTATGAACAGCCGCTTTTAATGAATCATATCAGGAGCATTCTTACAAATATCCACGATCTGGAAAGACTAATCAGCCGCATCGCTTACGGTAACGGTACACCTCGGGATGTCGCCGCATTGCGCGATTCCCTGAGAGAGCTGCCTGCTTTAAAACAGGAATTATTTAAGACAAAAAGCGACATCTTCACTGAAATCGAGAGTGTATTTGATGATTTAAAAGATGTCTGTGATGCCATAGATGAAGCTTTTGTCGATGATCCTCCGGTCACCTCCAAGGAAGGCGGCATCATCAGAGAGGGCTATAATAAACAAGTCGATGAGTATCGCGAACTCTCGGGAAACGGCCATCGTCTCATTCTTGATCTCGAAGCCAAGGAAAGAGAAGCGACCGGAATCAAAAATCTGAGAATCCGCTATAATCGTGTTTTCGGTTATTTTATCGAAGTATCCAATTCCTTTAAAGATAAAGTTCCGGAGCATTATATTCGTAAGCAAACATTAACAACCGGTGAAAGATTCTATACGCCCGAATTAAAAGAATATGAAGAAAAGGTGCTCAATGCCAGAGAAAATCTTTACGGCTTGGAGTATGATTTATTCTGCGGCATTCGCAATATGATCACGGATAATACGGCACGTATCCAGCTGACGGCTTCTCTCGTCGCCGTCTGTGATGCCCTGATCTCCTTTGCCGTTGTGGCTCAGGAAAATCAGTATTGCTGTCCCGTTGTTGACGAAAGCGATGTAATCGAGATTACCGGCGGCCGTCATCCTATGGTGGAAAAAGTCAACAGTGAAGTATTCGTTGCCAATGATACTTCGCTGAACATCGATGATCGCAGGATCATGGTGATTACCGGTCCCAATATGGCCGGAAAATCCACATATATGCGTCAGGTAGCCCTGATCATTCTTTTGGCGCAGATCGGATCCTTTGTTCCCGCGGACAGCGCCAGAATCGGTATAACCGATCGTATTTTCACACGGATCGGGGCGTCGGATGACCTCGTCGGCGGCAACAGCACATTCATGGTTGAAATGCGGGAAACAGCCATGATATTAAAACGTGCCACCGCAAAAAGCTTTGTAATCCTGGATGAGATCGGCCGCGGAACCAGTACCTTTGACGGGCTTTCACTGGCAAAGGCTTGTATTGAGTATTTAAGCGATGCCGACAATGCTCCCAAAACATTATTTGCCACGCATTATCATGAGTTGACCGCATTGGAACAAGAAAAGAATAATTTGAAGAATTACGCGATACGCGTTGATGAAATCAACGGAAACCTTGTTTTTTTGCGTAAAATTACCCCGGGGAAGGCGGATAAAAGCTACGGCATTCAAGTCGCGAGGCTGGCAGGCATGCCGGTTTCAATCATCAACAACGCCAAAAAGATCCTTCGCAGTTTGGAAAAATCCAAGCTGAATACGGATATTATTTCCTATGATGATCAAAATGAGACCACGCTTTTCAAGGAAACCACCCCGGAAGAAGAGGAAGTGCTTGATCACATCAGAAAACTGGACATCAATGTTTTACGGCCTCTGGATGCGCTCAAATTATTGGAAGAATGGCAGGATTATTTAAAGCATGAATAAAATCATTGTACTGGAAAGAAAAACAAGAGATCAGATTGCCGCGGGAGAAGTCGCCGAACGTCCCGCGCTGATCATAAAGGAATTGATCGAAAATGCCATTGACGCGAAAGCGACGGATATCCAAATCCGCCTGAAAGAAAGCGGCATCAAAGAAATCCGCATTCTTGATAACGGCAGCGGCATTGAAAAAGATGATATTCCCTATGCTTTTTTGCGTCATGCCACCAGTAAGATCACTTCCATTGAAGATCTTGATTCATTATATACCATGGGTTTCAGAGGTGAGGCGCTTGCCTCCATTGCCGCCGTGGCAAAAGTCGACCTGACAACCAAAACCGAGGAAGAAGAGCATGCCTGGTCCTGTCATGTTGATGCGGGAAATCTGTCGGATATCATTCCGGCTGCCGGTAACAAGGGGACGGAGATTACCGTATCCGATCTTTTTTACAATACCCCGGCCAGAAAGAAATTTTTAGCCACTCCCGTTAGAGAGATGCGTGAAATCTGCGATATTGCGGGCAGGATCATCATTGCCTATCCTGATATCCGTTTTTCTCTGCATAATGATAACAAGCAGATTTTTCTTTCACCGGGAAACGGAGACCCCCATACGGCCATTGCCGCCGTATACGGCCGGGATATTTTGAAATTTCTCATTCCGCTGAAAGAAAATGACTGGTTCGACGGTTTTATTGCTCATCCGAATTATTCAAAACCCAACCGCAATTATTTTCATTTTTACATCAATCATCGTTACATCCAAAGCGGTGAACTGAATAAGGCCTTGGAAAACGCTTACAAGACCATGCTTCCCGAACGCCGTTTTCCCGTTGCATTCATCAATATCGGCCTTTGTCCCGATCAATACGACATTAATGTCCATCCCAATAAGCTTGATATCAAATTCCATCGTGACGTTCCCGTCGCCGATCGATTGTTTCAAACGATCAAAGAAACACTGGAAGAAGTAAACCCGACCTATACCACAAATATACATTCCGGAGGACAAGCATATTCCGAACTAAAAGAAGATATCATTCCGGATAAACCTTCCATTCATCAAAATTTAAAGCTTGTCGGATTGCCCGGTGCCGTGGAAATGAAACGCAGAGCGGAATTATTTGCCGATGATCCCGATCTGCTTCGTGCCGAATTGCGCGGGGTAATGCGGGGAAAAGCATCACCGTTACAACAAAATGAATTAAA
>CACXDX010000217.1 GCA_902766525.1 uncultured Bacillota bacterium
ACAGAAGACTCTTCTCCGTCTTTTTTCAGCGAATCAAGCGCGGCTTTTCCCCGTTCGTTTCCTGCGTTGAGCGCAGCGGAAAACAATGCTTCCGCCGCTTCCGCGGTTCCGGCATCGGTCCCGGTTTCCGTTTCCGCCGCTGCAAAAGCGGGAAACGCAAAATATATCAATAAAATTGTCAACAGGGGCAGCAGCCCGATAAAGATCTTTTTCATCGTTTTAACCCTGTTTCTGTTGAATTTTCGGATAAACCCATCCGATCAGGAAGTCATAAACCGCGTGGAAACAGCGGCGATACCATTGAGAGGAAAAAACAATAACCAGTAAGACACAGACCGCAACGGCGACACCGTACTCGGCAAGATGAGGCAGAGACACCGCCGCGAAAAACAGATCTCCGAGAATCAGAAAATAGGTATGAGACAAATAAAGCGGCAGCGTATCTTCGCCGACAGCAGCCAGGAAATTCTTTTTCGACGGAATCGCCGCAATCACCAATACGCCGCAAAGCACAGCAAGGACCGTAGCACCGTAATAGCTCAAAAGTCCTATTCCGACATTGGGGAAATCCGCCATGAGCATCGTATGCATCAATACCTTCTTAACGGCGCCGTAAGAAATACCGTTTTTCAGCATCAGCATCGTTAAGATAAAAATCAAGCCAAGCAAAAGCAAAGCGAGATACGGGGGGATCCTGCGGATTTTCTGAATGTGTTCCGCTTGGGCATAATACCCCAGCATGAAAAAGAACAGGAAACCCACGGTTTTATTGAGGGCAAGAACCAGCTCCGCGTCGGTCAAAAACATGATCAACGGCGAGATCAAAAAGGAAACGATCAGAATATGCGGAATACGGATAAGATCCTTTAGGAACAAACGCCAAAAGAAAAGGGCGACAATATACCAGATGGCATATCCGGGATCGAGAAAATGATGGATATAATGGGTGCTGTCATTGACGAAATATTTGAAGATCACCCAAAAAATCTGGGCCACGACATAAACAAGAAAAAGATTTCTAAACGCCGTTTCCCTACATTTTTCCACATTTTTGGAAAAGAAACCGGAGATAAAAATAAACACCGGCATATGAAAATAAAAAACAAAAACCACAAGAGATCTGACAAAAAGATCATTTTGGGTCATACAACAGCCAAGCATATGACAGAGGACAACGCTGATCATCAGCAGCCCTTTGATATTATCATAAAAAAAATCCCGTTCTGACATATCTGCTCCCAAAGATGTAAGATGATCTTAAATCAAATCATCGGAAGAACAAATGTTCCCTGATATCATTATATAAGAAAAAACGTCAATTATCAATCGCTTCAGTTAATATTTCATGAAAAATTCATTTTATATGAAGACATTTTTTTACGATTTTCCCCAAAGATCGGTTTATTCAAAAAACAATAAAAAAGCCTCCCCGCTTCAGCGGGAAGGCTTCATTTCATCATTTTCTTCAAAAAATCTTTTGACCTCGGCAAGACATCGTTTCGGAGCAATATGGAAACATTTGCAGTGTACCGCGCCTTCTACGAGAACCAATTTTTTCTTCCCTCCGGCCGCGGCGAAATTTCGCCGCGACATTTCCGTCGGCACAAAGTCATCGGCCAAACCGTGGAAAAGCAACAGCGGCAGACGATTATTCTTTAAAATCTCCTCCGTTGTCGGCGCAAAGAGATCAAATCCGCAGCGTCGGCCGATCCGCCGACGGTAGAGCACGGGAACGATCTTCCCACCGAAACCGAGTTTCTTCTTAACGAGATGTTCCATTTCCTCTGCCGCGCCGGTAAAACCGCAGTCGGCAATGACGCCGCGAAGATTTTCCGGCAGGGAAGGATCCGCCGACGCTCTCAAAACCGATGTCGCGCCCATCGACATTCCCCATAAATAGAGGGGCAGATCCGGAAATTCTTTCACCAGCATATTCGCCCAGAGAACGCAGTCTTCGCTTTCCCGTATGCCGTAAGTCATATAGTCACCCTCGCTTTTCCCGTGACCTCTCTCATCGGCAAAAAGCAAAGCGCAGCCCATAGCCAGCAGCGGTTTCAGCAAAACGGAAAAATCGTGTTTCCAATCGGAGCGCCAGCCGTGCATCAATAGGATCACCCGCTTCGGCGTTTCCGGTAAATACAGACGCCCTTTTAAAAGCAAACCGTCTTTACTTCTGAGATTCTTCTCCTTATAGGGAAGCGGCTCGATTTCTTTTTCCAGTTTTTCCAGTTCGGGGCGGAAGATATCATCCTGCTGACCGCGGTCGATGGCTCGGCAGATCGGCTTGGGGATGGTAGGCCGCTGCCGGCAGACCGCCATTTTATAGAAATATTGATAGACCCATAATCCACCGGCAAGAGCAGCGGCAGCGACCGCGCCGAGGCCGTAAAGAGCGGGACGTTTCATCCTAACACTTCCTTTTCGGGAGATCTCTTCTGTATTCATTATATGACGATCCGCAGTGAAATTCAATTTTCGAGTGTAACAAAACTTTTTCAAATTTATTTACCCTCATAAATGATCTCATTCTTTGCTTCGTCATATACATAACCACCAAAAAGACGAATGATTTTTGTAATGGAGCCGGTCGTATCGATCATATAATAACCGGACTTGGCATGCACTGCGATCACATTGTCTTTAATGTAGGTCAAGCCAGGTTCAAACGGCAGTTGAAAAAGCAGGTTCCCCTCACGATCGACAACCGCAACATCCTCACTATCCGGCAAGTTGAGAGTAAAGACCTGTCCTTCTGCCTCCATATCAAAAAGAAAAACACCATTACACAATTCGGCCAAGGAATTGCCATCCGCATCCGCGAGATAATAAGAATAGTCCCCCACCTGCACCACGGAATTTGTTCCGTCATAATAGACCATACATAAAGGGATCGATTTGACAAGAGAGAAATCCGATGAAGCATACAAA
>CACXDX010000218.1 GCA_902766525.1 uncultured Bacillota bacterium
AAGCGAATCTTTATTTTTCAGGCTGGTAAATATGAATGTGGTGATTTCCTGGATTCTTGCTGTTTTCGCTTTGATCGGCGGACTTGATTATCTTTTCGGCAATAAGCTCGGTTTGGGCAATAAATTCGAAAGAGCCCTCTCTTTGATGGGGCCGATGGCGACTTCCATCACAGGGATTATTGTAATGGTGCCGATTTTATCATTGGCGCTTCAGAAAACCATTGTTCCCCTCTTTGCGATAATAGGTTTTGACCCCGGTGTATTCGGCGGACTGATCCCGATCGATTGGGGCGGTTTTTTCCTCGCGAAAGATCTGGCTTCCGATTCCCGTCTGGGTCTTTACGGCGGTGTAAATGTGGCCGGGACTTTCGGTACGGTTCTCAGTTTCGCGATCCCGCTCGGTATGCGGGTGCTGAAGGATAAGGAGAAACAGGACGCGTTTGCACGCGGAATACTTGAAGGCCTTGTAATCATGCCGGTTGGCCTGGTTCTTGGAGGTCTGGCGGCGGGATTGAATTTCGGTGAGATCCTGTGGCACAGTTTGCCGATCCTGATCCTTTCCTGTCTTGTCCTATTCGGTATCTGGAAAAATCTGCCGCTGATGATCCGCATTTTCTCAGTGTTTTCCATGATCCTGCGCGCGATCGGGATTCTTGGTATCACCATCGGTGCTTTCCAGCAAATGTCCGGAGTAAAACTGATCAAAGATATTACACCGATCATTGACGCCCTGCGGACAATATCGATGATCACAGTAACCATGCTGGGCTGTCTGCCCTTTTCTGAATTTCTCACCCGCCTTCTGAAAAAACCGCTTGAAAGCCTGGCAAAAAAGATCCGGACATCACCGGAAGCTCTTTCCGATCCGATTATGACAGTAGCCAGCGGAACAGCCGGGATCATCGCGATGCAGGACTTTGACGCGAGGGGAATCGAGCTTAATGCAGCTTTTGTGGTTTTCGCTGTCTCAGGGTTTTCAGCGCAGCTTTCTTTTGTGTTGAATAATGCTCCGGATTATCTTCCTTCTTATTTTGTAACGAAATTCCTCGGCGGTTTTCTTGCGCTCATTTTCTCGGTATGGATGATGAACCGCAGAGAAAAGTCAGGGAAATAACACAATACTGATATGTCCGGACGCCGGCAGAGCCTCATAAAAGGGAGCCGGCGTCTTTATTTTTTAAGAATTGTGAGATAAAATACAAGAAACTGTTTATCAGAGGAGAAAATATCATGGTAGAAATTCGTAAAGTCGATACCGAAGATAAAAAACAGGTCAAAGAATTTGTTCAGTTCCATTATGACCTTTACAAAGGCTGCCCTCAATGGGTGCCCCCGTTCCGCAATGACATCGAAGTCATGCTGAACAAGAAAAAGCACCCCTTTTACGAGCATTCCCAGGCTGATTTTTTCACAGCGTGGAGAGACGGCAAAATCGTCGGCCGCACTGCTGTACTGAACAATACTTCTTATAATAACTATCACCATCAAAGCAGCGGAGATATTTTCCTTTTCGATTCCATTGATGACCAGGAAGTCGCGAATGCCCTGTTTGACGCTGCGGCCGGCTGGGCTCGGGAACATGGTCTGAACAAACTGAAAGGACCGAAAGGTTTTTCCCTTTTTGACGGTTACGGCGTTCTCGTTGATGGCTTTGAGTGCAGACAATCCATGAATTTCTCCTGTTACAATTACGCGTATTATCAAAAGCTTTACGAGAATTACGGCTTTTATAAAATCAATGAATTTATTACGATGCTCGCCGATATCAAGGATTTCGAGCTGCCCGAAAAAGTTTATAAAGTAGCTGATGTCGTGAAGAAACGCGGAAAATTGAAGATTCTGGAATACAAGAATAAGGCAGCCATCAAAAAAGACGCGCGCCGGATCGCCAATATGTATTTTGATTCCTTCAAAAATAACTGGGAATATTTCCCCATGACAGACGCGGAATTTGATTTCTTTGTGGAAAACGTTCTGACTTTTGTCGTGCCGGATCTGCTTCGTTTTATCACGGACGAAGAAGACAATGTGGTAGGTTTCCTTATCAACTTCCCGGATATCTCCGCTGCGATGCAGCGCCACAACGGCAATCTGCTGAATCCGGCGCTTTTGGTTGATATGCTTCTTGAGATGAAGAAAACTGATTGCTGCGCTCTGAACGGTCTCGGGCTTCTTGAAAAATACCATAAGAGCGGCGGCAACGCGCTGCTTTACTGCTCCATGGTTGAACTCGTCAAACAGCATCCGCAATTCCGTTCCGTTGAAGCCGTCCAGATGGCTGAAAGCGCTCACGAAGTTCAGCAGGAAATGGCAACCCTCGGTCTCAAACCGATCAAACGCCACCGCGTTTATGAGGTGGAGATCTGATCATCTAAGGAAGCAATGAACGCTTCTCCGCTAA
>CACXDX010000219.1 GCA_902766525.1 uncultured Bacillota bacterium
CCCCCTTATGATCCTTTTCAGTCATCATAAGGGGGCATTTTCTTTCATCCGTTTTACCGGATTCTTTTCTTTGCGCTGCAGTGATTTCGTAGCGTATTATTCGGTTACGCCGCCGCCTTCAATCACGAGGGTGTCTTCATATTCCGCGCCGTAGGTATCGAGAAGTGTAGCTTCATAGTCGGCATGGAAGAAGTTTTCGGCGCCGAGCGTTTTGATTTCTTCATTGATCCAATCAAGCAACGTGCTGTTGCCTTTGGAAACGGCGGGCGCGATGGTATCCTGATCGCCGAGGGTAGCGATACCGACCACATAGCCTTTATTCTGTTTGGCATAGGCAAGAACTTCGGTATTGTCATTGGCCCAGCAGGCGGCATTGCCGTTTTCCAGGGCGCTCTTGGCGTTGGCATAGGTATCGTATTTCTGCAAAGTGATGTCGGGATAGTTTTCTTCAAAATAGGTTTCGGCGGTGGTGCCGGAGATAACGATCACCTGATCGTCGGCGGTGAGATCGTCAACACTTTCAATAACGCGGCTTTCGGGAGAAACAACGCCGAGGGCCACATTCATGTAAGGCAGAGCAAAATCAACTTTTTCGGCACGTTCGTCGGTAACGGTGAAGTTGGCCAAAACGATATCGACTTTACCGGTTTCCAGATATTCAACACGGTTGGCGGCTTCGGTGGAAACGTATTCGACTTCAACGCCGAGGTCTTCGGCAATACGTTCGGCAAAGTAAATGTCATAACCCTGATACTCGCCGTTTTCGTCAACATAGCCGAAGGGGTTTTTATCGGAAAAGACGCCGATATAAACGGTGCCGGATTCCTGAATTTCGTCTAATGTACGATAAACCGTACCGTCGTCGGAGGCGCTGCCGCTGTCGGAACCGCCGCAGGCCGCAAAGGTCAAAGCTAAGGCAATAATCAATAAAACCGCGGATAATGTTTTGAGAGATTTCATTTTTTTCCTCCTATTTTTAAAGCGGCGCGTTTTCTTCATGATGTTTCACCGCTTTAAATTCAAATGTTTCCAAAAATCTCTTTGCCCGATCCGTATCGGGATTGACAAAGAATTTTTCCGGGGGCGCATCCTCAACGATGTGTCCTTCGTCTATAAAAAGCACCCTGTCGGCAATGGCTTTGGCAAAGCTCATTTCATGGGTAACGATCATCATCGTTTTCCCCGCCGCCGCCAGATTGAGCATAACATCGAGCACCTCACGAACCATTTCCGGATCGAGAGCTGCCGTAACTTCGTCAAAGAGCAGCAGCTCCGGATGGACACAGAGACTGCGAACGATGGCGACACGCTGTTTCTGACCGCCGCTGAGCTCTCTGGGGAAGCTGTTGGCGCGATCGGCAAGGCCGACACGATCCAAAAGCGCCAATGCTTCTTTTTCCACTTCTTCTTTTTTGCGTTTCTGAGCTTTACACGGTGCTAATGTGATATTTTTCAGCACCGTAAGGTGAGGAAATAAGTCGTAGCTCTGGAAGACCATACCGATCTTCTGGCGAAGCTCGATCAGGTTTTTGCCGCCGGGATTGACGACTTCGTCACCGAGTCGAACCTCCCCTTCCTGGATGGGTTCCAGAGCGTTGATACATCGCAGCAACGTGCTTTTGCCGCAGCCGCTGGGGCCGATCACGACAATGACTTCGCCCTTGTGAACATCAAAGCTGAGACCATCCAAAACAAGCTGGTCACCGAAACTTTTTTTCAGATTCGAGACCGAAAGCAGAACTTCCGACATTTACTCTCACCTCCATTTCTTTTCAAGATATCCCGCAAGCATACTTATGGACAAAAAAAAAAAAAAATACATCAACAGAATCGTCAGATAAATGCCGAAAGCGGCATTGGGCGAAACCATACGATTGGCTTCGATGATCTGCTGACCGACTTTCAAAACTTCAACGACACCGATCATCAAAATCAGGCTTGTCGTCTTGATCATACGCGTAATCAAATTGATGGAAAGCGGGATAAGACGGCGCACCGCCTGGGGAATGATGATATAGAAATAAATCTGGGCATTGGTAAGACCCAAAGCCTCGCCGCTTTCATATTGATGCTTGGGAATAGAGATCAACGCGCCCCGCACAAGGTCGCTCATTTCCGCGGCGCCCCAGAGGATAAAGACGATGATCGCGGCCAATTCTCCCGAAATATCCCAGCCGAAAGCTCTCGTCGTGCCGAAGAATAAAAGGAACAAGAGCACGAGCTGAGGCATGATACGAATAAACTCCAAATAGAGCCGAAGGATCGCTTTGATCAAACGATTGTTCCCGGCCATCAATACGCCGAGGATGATGCCGAGAGGAATGCTGACGAGAACGGCGATGAGGCTGATCTCCAGCGCCACACCGAGCCCTTCCAGCAAACGCATCATATTTTGCCCTTTAAAAAGAACCTCAAGACCCAAATCCGGCATGGCGCACCCTCCTTTCCAGAAGGCTTCCCAAAACGGAAACGGGCAGTAGAATCAGCAAATAGAAAACAACGAGAAGGAACAGGGCTTCGATGGTATTGTAATGAAGCCCGATCAGATCCTTTGCCGTGAACATCAGGTCCATAAGACTGATGGCGCTGAAAACGCTGGTTTCCTTCAGCATAAAGATGACGTTGGCCACAAAACCCGGGACGCTGATGGAAACGGCCTGGGGCAAAATAACATGAAACATCGTTTTCATGGGACTGAGCCCCAAGCTGTAAGCACTTTCCCTTTGAATATCGGGAATGGCCTCAAGACCGCTGCGAAAAACTTCCGCCATGTAGCTGCCGCCCAAAAAGGCCAGACCGACAACGCCGCAAACCTCGGCGCTCATGGCCAACCCAACCTTAGGCAGAGCATAATAAATAAAGAAAAGCTGGATCAGCAGCGGCGTATTGCGGCTGATTTCGATATAAACAGCGGTCACCTGTCTCAACAGGGGAATCTTATAAAACTGGACCAGGGCGCAGATCAAACCGAGCAGGATCGACAAACCGATGCCGAGAAGACCGATCTTGACGGTGAGTACCGCGGCATCCTGATACAGCGGCAAATATCGCAAAAGAACTTCCGTACTCAGGTTGATTGCTCCCTTCCACGGGCCGGACAAACGCTCGTCACCCGATAATGATATCATACATCAATTTACCTATTAAATCAATAGGTAAATTAAAACTTGATCACAAAAGTTTCTTTCTTTTCCTCAAAGCGGAAAAAGACCATATAGAAAAATTATATCACATTTAATCGGCCAATACAAACAAAACATCCGCAAAAATACAGAAAAAATACGCCGATACTTCAATATATATCAAAAATTATCGATCGGTCACTCTCTTATCTACGAATTGCCCGTCTTTTTCGGCAAAATGAAAAGCGGCAGATCATTTCTGCCGCTTTTTATACATGGTATTCCGCTTTTAACCATCAACCGACCGGACCGCAATAACGGCAGAGGAAGGTCACGATTTGTCCCCTTTTACAATCTTTGTTGGGTGAAAAATGCGTGGCGTCTGTTCCCGTAGTGATTTTGTTGTTTGCGGCCCAAAGCACAGCCGTATAGAAATAATCGCTTGCCGAAACGTCAACAAAAGGATTTATATAATAAACAGAAGGCGATCCCTCCATACGGTAG
>CACXDX010000220.1 GCA_902766525.1 uncultured Bacillota bacterium
AACATTACTCGGCAGTTCTTCGGGAATTAATTCCTTATACCTGGTCAGTACTACGGTAGGATAGCCTGCTAATCCACATGCAGCAACGCTGCGTGAGTAAAATTTGTTGTCAATACATTTTGTTGTCCCGCCCGTAATAACAATCGGCTTTGGGTTTTTATCAATCCACTTTTCAAATTCTGCAGGAATATCCCTTTGAACTTCTTCCTTCCCTTTTTCAAGCGGGAAGCCAACGTTTTGTATTTCACTGGGCCACTCGTCTGATTCTGTATCATACCATTCCGGCCATAACGCCAAGGTCATCTTCGCACTGCTCTCCCACTGTAACCATGACGAAATATCAGACAAATCGACCTTTCTTCTCAAGGTGTTTAACCTATCAACATCATTTTTTCCCTCAAGCTTTTCATACATCAACATGCTGGTTACTTCCATTGGGTTCATCATTACCGTTGCCAACGGGATCCCCAATTTTTCGGCAACCATATACGCAGCGATACTTGAACGGTTTTTACACAGAATAGCCGTATTCGGCTCTTCACAATACTTTATTATTTTTTCGTATTCAGCCATTCTTCTGTTTGTGTTTTCATATTTCTGCCTGAATTTGCTGGAAGAGTAAGAGTAATTATTCTCAGACGAACTATCCGCTTTATTCAGACTCATATCTTCCACTAAAGTCTCGTATTCTTCCGGAGTATCCCATGCTTCAAAATCAAGACCGGCTTTTTTTGCTGTTTCTCCGAATTTGCAATGTGTAATTATCGTAACTTTATGACCGCGTTTTCGTAATTCCTTACCGATTCTTATGAAGGGTATTACATCTCCGTCAAGCCAGTGCGTTACTATAACAATATTCCCCATAATTATCCTCCTCAAAAGGGAATCCGACCGTCTCGACGAAAGCGGGTCTTTGATCATCAATCTCGTCATACCACTGCGGCCGGAGAGCCGATATCATCTTGACAATGCTCTCCCAATGCAGCCATGACTCCGCTGCGGGCAGCCTTACGTCTGCGCGCAATTCGTTCAATCAAGGGGGTCGTTGTGTCCTTCAGGCTGTTCAAAAAGAAGCATGCTTGCCGCTTCCGTCGGGTTCATCACGACCGTTGCAAGCGGCAGCCTGCGTTTTTCCGCCACATATAGCGGCAATATTGGATCTGTTTTTGCATAGAATTGCCGTGTTCGATTTGTCACGGCATTCAGAAATGATATGATATTCCTTAAGTCTTACTTCAATACTCTCGTACTTTTGACGAAATTCACTCTCGGAATAGGAATAATGATTCGCCGAAGAAATGTCAGACTTGTTTTGCTGCATGTTATCGACAAAGATCGGGATTCCTCCGGCGTTTCCCCTTTATGAGACTATGACTGTCAGTGATGCTGCGTTGCCAGGCGTTTCTTCTTGAGCAACTCGAGCATTCTTGCCTTCGCATTGCCCGCCGCAGCGGAAAATGTCTCCGCGGTCGCTCCGTTTTCGGCGGAACGCTCCCGCATTTCAAAAAAGCCGAGTTGGTTGATCACCCTTGCCCACAAGTTGCTTCGGTAATCCGCCTGATTTTTCTTTTGATACGCAACGCAAACACTCTTCGTCTCGTCTGCCAGCACGCGTTTGCTGGCCTCCGCGATCTTCTCAGCATCCCAGTTTTTCGGCGCGAATTTGACAGCAACGCCCATTTTCACAAGCCGGTCCGCATTGTCCGGGCCGTCCGTCAAATGAGGCATGATGATCTGCGGCAGCGCGGAATCGATCGCCTCATTGATCGTTCCCATTCCGCCGTGGTGAATGATCAGATCGCTCACGCGCATCAGTTTTCGCAGCGGGATTGACGTGATCCAGTGGATATTTTTCGGAAGCGGCTGCGGAACATATTCCTTGTACGGAGTGACCAGATATCCGACGGCATCGGTCTTTGCCACAGCTTCGACCGCCGTCTTGTAAAAGTCGGAACTCACCATGCGACTGCTTCCGCCCGTGATGAGCACGTGCTTTCTGCCGATCTCATCCCCGGTTGCCAGCGATTCCGCAGGAATGTCCGCTGTCTCCGCGTCCTTCCGGTCCTCCAGAAAGCCGATCGGCGTCGCGCCTTCGGGCCAGGTTTCATCCCTTTGCGCATACCATTCCGGCCACCCGCAGAGGATCGTCTTCGGCGAGTACAGCCAATCCTTCCAGTTTTCCACCGGCTGCAGGCCCAGTTCTTCTCTGGCCCCGTTGATATCCTTTAAAAACTCCGCGCCGAACATTTGATCATGGAGCTCCATATGCGAAAAATAATTCGGTGCCAGGATCATCGACGCATACCGAAGATGATTTTTCTCGGCCGCCAGCTGTCCCGCGATACCGGAGCGGTACCTCGCGATCACGATACTCTC
>CACXDX010000221.1 GCA_902766525.1 uncultured Bacillota bacterium
GCGTCATAAGGAACCGATTCCCTGACGACAAGCTGCTTTGCCTCCATCTCCTGAATCAGAACGGAAACCGAGGGACGGCGCATGGAGAAAGCCTGTTCGATATTTTTCTGGAAAATGTCTTCGGAGCGATGATCGTAAAGGAATCCTATGATCCGCGTCTGCATATCCGTGATCTGAGCAGATTGATGACAAAGACAGGAGTGAGATTTCTCACCGCGCCGCTTCATCAAATTACCGAGAGAATGCAGCTCCGCACTGACGGTTCGGTTTTCATTCATGAGGGATACCTCCGCACAAAAAAAGATAGCATACTAACAATAATATTAGTATGCTAACATTTTTTATTGTACGTCAAAGGAACGCAATGTGTTCATAGCGTGTACTTTTCAGGAAGAGGCGCAAAGCGGCGTTACACCCGATTTTCCGGCGCTTTTTCGGCTTTTTCACCGCCGATAGCCTTTGTCAGTGTCCGCATAATGTGTCCGGTTGCGGACATCATGGTCTCGAAACGAAGAAGATCTTTGGCATTGCGATCCCAGAGACAACGGATAGCCGGCGGGATACCCTCTTTTCCTCCCAAAGCTGAATCACCATGGGCAAAAACGAAAACACCGCGAAACAAAATTTTTCCAAAAAAAATGCCCCGCTGAAACGGAGCAATTTCTCTTTTTTAAACCCAGTAATTCAAAACCTCTTCCACTTCTTTTTCATCGCCGCCCATCATCAGCGTCAGCGTTTTGAGCACATGGCCGATGGCGTAAAACATTGTTTCAAAGCGCAGATAATCCTTGGTATTGCGGTCCCAGAGGAAACGCATCGCCGGGGGGATGCCTTCTTCTCCCTCCCAAAGCTGAATCACCAGAGGCAAAAAATCAAAGAGATCGAAAACAAAACCGACGTCACAGCGGTCGTAAGGTTTGGCCCCGAGAGAAGCGCATACTTCTTTGTACCGCTCCTGGTGATCGAGGAAGAACCGACAATAGCGAATATGGCTCTTATTCATATTGAAATTGACATTATTAAAATAGCCGATATCCACCATTTCTCCGGTGAGACAGCGATAGGGTGTCGGCTCACAGATCGCGTCCAGGATCGACATCCCCTCATTGAATGTCGCCTCATGAACCGAACCGTCACCGTTCAGCGCTTCGATGAAACCGGTCTTGCGGTCGATGCGGTAGGGCGCGTAAAAAAAAGTGATATAGATATAATCAGCATCGGCTTTCAAGCGGGAAGCGCTGATGATCTGCTCCTGATCAAAAGTAAGAAATTCCTTTTCGGCGCGGGCCAGCGTCTTTTCATAATTGCCCAGTTTTTCTCCGGCCATGGTCAAGCCTCCTTCCACTCTGTTCGAATCAGTTCCCGAAAAAATTTTATCACAGAAACGAGCGAATTTCAACGATGCCTTGATGAATAATGGTTTTAAATACGTTTCCCTCCTTCAAAAGAGGCATCATACCCGCTGCGTCAAGGAGAACTATTGATTTCAAATCACAGCGATGCTATAATGCAGTTGTCTGTCATATAAATAGGTTACAATCTACAAAAAACAGCAGCTTTTTCATCATCCATAGCTGACGCAAATTTCGTCTAAACAAAGAAGAAACACTTCAGAAAGGGTTATAAAATTCATGATGGAAGAAAGAGGTCTCAGCAAAGAAGAAAAGCAAATGACTCATGTCCGTCTGCCCGCACGTTTTTCTGTGCTTTCGGGGTTGGATCTGTTCATTTCTCTGTTAGTCTGTATCTTCCTTTGCTTTAACCACAATTGGATACCTCTTGGGATTCTCGTTGCCATTTCAATCCTGCCTGCTCTTGTTTTCATTGTTTCCTACAGTAATTATGTGGTTCTGTTTGACAAAAAACGGATCGTATTTCGAGATTATTTTCGGCGCGTGCATCGCTATGCCTTTACCGATATTATAGACGCGGAAGAAAAAGGCAATTATTTTATTCTTTATACGGAAAATAAAAAAATCTCTTTCACACGGGACTCTGTCAACGGCCGTACGTTGATGGATCTTGTCCTGAAAAAGAAGGACTGGGATCAGAAAAAAGCGGGATCGAAAAAAAAGGCAGAGCTTCCCATAGACGCCATTTTGAATATCGTTGTCGGCATCGGCGCAGCAGCTTTTTTTTATGCCATATATTATTTCTTTTTTCTTGATCAAAGCAACCAAAGTCGTACCGTCACTCATTCATTTTATTTTATTATCCTTTTGTGCCTTGCCTGTTCAGTGTTAGGCATTGCGCAGCTTTTGCTATTAAAGAAAGGATCAGAGGAAGAAGATAATGCTTTCGACAGGCGCGGACATTATTTAATCAATCGAGACGGTGCGGTTTTTTACGGTTCCGATGATAAACGATTCATTATCTCTGTAGTTTTTTTCTTTCTCGGTTTTTTGCTGAACGGACTGACCTATCTGTTTTATGCAATCTCCGCCGTTTTTTTCCTTTGGGGATTGATCCGAGGTTTGCGAATCTTTTTTTTATACCGATGCCCGGAATCGTATGTTCGCAAAGTTCTTTCCGATTATCGGCCATCCCCAAGGCTGGAAGAGTTGCTGCCGGAGCATTACCGAAAGTATATCGATACAAACATTTGTCCACAATTCGGCACTCAGGATTTTTTCGAAGAGGAAGAAAAAACGAAATGGGAATCTGTTTTTCTTTATTGGGGAAAACGTGTGATGCTTGCGGCTTTGATCCCCTGCTTTATCGCGCTTTGCATTTTCTGTAATTATTATCTCAACGATGCCCGCTTTGATCATACTTTCATCTATGAAACAACATTTTATCCCACTGGAGAACATTCCGCAGCAGAAGAAACAGTCATACTCATCGGAGCAGTCAATGATGAAGAGGAAAAAAGTTACAGAGTTGAAATTCCCGTCGCCGCGATGGGGCGGGAAAATTGGCTGGAAATGCAGGAAAAGGTCAACGCCGGCGAAGTTTTTTACATAAAAAAGACAGGGTTAGATGATACTCTTAAAGTTTTAGAAATCCGGGATGCCGAAGGGACTGTTTATTTCTCGGAAGACGACAGTCGGGAACTCCTAAAAGAGAGGATGGTTCCCCGGATGATTTGGGCCGTTGCGGCAACGATCATCGTATTTCTCATCGGCGCGACATTAACACTGTACGGTCGGTCGAAGGAAAGTTCTATTCAATCCGATATTGAGGAGCTTCAAAAATTAACTGAAGAAGAACGACAAATGCAAGCCTATGGGTATCTTTGGGAGTATGAGGGAGCAAAGATATACCGTGGAAATTTCTACACCTCGGCATGGAAAAATTTCATTGGAGGCCTCTTTATCTGTGGGATGTTTCTTGTTTGTTTCCTCGGGATAATCATTGCTTCGCAATTCGACGGAAATACTGCAGAGTTCTACAACGAAAGCTGCTCCGTCGCAGAAGTACAAATCACGGAAGCCTGTTCAGGAGAGGAGGGCATCGTTAATCATTATTTTTTTGGTGACGATTGGGATTATCTGGTAACGGAAAACGGTGAAATATTTTTTGTGGAACGGTTTATGGAAAGTATGGATGATCCCGCTGCTTTTGAAAAAGCCATAGAGGAAAAACAAACATTTTCTCTTCTGGTAAACGGCGAAGATGCCTACACCGTTACAGATGAAAACGGTTATTGCTATTATTCTCTGAAGGACGTTGAAGCCGCCGAAAAATGGGAAACCATAACTTGCGCAAGAAGTATTTTTATCCTTTTTTTCATTGCTGCGCTCTATCTTCTTTCGGTTTTTCTAACGCTTCGCTATCCCGAAAAAATGCCGGGAATATTTGTCTCCTATGTTATCAAACGTACACCACCGACCGAACATCTGGCAGATGCTCTCCCGGAAAAGAAAAAAACACTTAAAGCAGAAGTACTGCGGGAAATCAAAAAAAACCGA